>JADYYV010000290.1 GCA_020853455.1 Alphaproteobacteria bacterium
ACATGACGACGCAGCTGGAACGCCTGCGCGTCGTGCCCACCGTCCGCGTACAGGAAGAATTGAACAAAAGCCCGACCAACCGCCTGCGCATGGCGGGTATCGTCGTGCGCAAGCAGGAGCGTACCTCGCAAAAGGGCAACCGCTTCGCCTTCGTCTCCGTCTCCGACCCCTATGGCGTGTTCGAGATGATGGTGTTCTCCGACACGTTGAATGCCAGCCGCGAATTGCTGGAGGCGGGGACGCCGATCCTGTTGTCCGTCGATGTCGATAAAAAACCGGATTCAGACGAGCTGCGTTATCTCGCACAAACGATTGAGCCGCTGACGACCGCCGTGCAGAACGTGACGTCGCAGGTGCATATTCAGGTCGACAAGCCCGCCGCGCTTGCCGCGATCAAAGGGGTATTGTCGCAGGCGGGACAGGGCAAGGTAAAAGTCCACCTGATCATGGATGCGGGGCAGGGTCGCGAGGCCACGCTGGAAGTGCCCGGCGGCTGGAATATCCGCGATGAAGTCCCCCGCCAGCTGCGCACAATTAATGGTGTTTCCGATGTGCGCGAATTATGATGCGTAATTAGTCAGCTATATCAGTTGTTTAACGAATACTTATTATCTTGACTTTCCATAATTTAACCGTAAAATAGAAGTCGGTCGGGGAAGTGAAGTTTCAAATGTTTTTTTCACGCATATTTAATGGCGTTATCAACGCAATCGCTCCGGATGAAAAGCCGGTGCCCACGGATGATGCGTTGCGCGCGACTTCGGCAAGCCTGAGCAATCCATTCACGCGTGTGGAAATTTCCGCGTCTTTTCCGCCTGTCATCGATACCGATAACGCGTTCCTGCTTTTGAAAATGATCGAAAGGGAACTGGGCGATAAACACGGCAAGACGCTGTCCGAAGCCGGGCGCATCAACATCGTTTATCCCCGCAAGCACCCGCTCAAATTCCCCAAGCATGACAACACCGCCGAATTTGAGGCGATGAAGGTCTGGCACATGCTGCAACGTGCAAAGCCGGAAGTTGAATGGGTTTTCGGCAACGCGTTAAATGAATTGCACAAGCTCGGCCGCACGGGAAACCAGACCAGCATCCATGCACTGACTGCCAAGCAGGAATATGTGGTTTACGATAATGCCCCCCAGCACGGCGCGCCTCTGCGCTTCGGCCAGCCGGAAAACGATAAAAAAGAGTTTTTTATCATGGTCGATTCCGGCTTCGAGCAAGGCACAACCATGGCGAACCTGCTGAGCTTTATAGAAGCGAACGGCGGCTCAGTCCTTGGTGCTGCGGTTTCTGACCAGAAATTGAACACTCTTCAGCAGAAAAACACATCCATCTTCGATGACAACGCCGTGCGCGCAGCTTTGCGTGCTGAATTCAATGACGCGTCGCGCAACACGGGCCGTATCGCCGAGATGGCGCTTGCCTTTTCCGCATCCGCGCGTCAGGGCGGCCTCGAGATCACACCCCAGCAAGCCATCGATATGTTCGAGGCGAGGCTGAATAAACTGGGCAACAGCGTTTTCGCGATGACCGATGGCGAGGCATCCAGAATAATCAGGACAGTTACGAGTGACGATGATCAGGCGATGTCTTTCCAGCAGTTGATATCCGCACTTGATGACAAAGCCGGCGTGTCACGAGAGTCTACGAACACCATTCAAAACAAACCGCAGGCGGTGACGCGATGACCCGCCACATTAAAAAAATCCATGCGCTACAGCAAGTTTTCGCGAAGCTCAAGTTTCCGCCCAATACATCAGACGGCCTAACGAACCCTTCCGCCCGCATGGAAATTCCCGCCGATTTTCCCCAAGCAATATCCCCCTACAGCGCACATGAAGCCTTAGGGGTTATCGAGCGTGAACTGGAGAAACGAGGCACCACGCTGGAAGCAGCAAGCCGCATCAACATTGCATATCCGCACAAGCACCCCGGACTTTATCCAACCCATCACAACAGCGCAGAGGTGCGCGCCTACGCCTTTCAAGACCGTATGAGGAAAATCGCCCCGCATGTTGACTGGATCGTAGCCGAGGCATTGGTCGAGCGACTTCGGCTGGGGCGGTCGGAGAACCAGACCAGCTTTTATGCGCTCACCTGCAAGCAGGAATTTGACATCTACCTGCAAGGTCAAAAAGATCCGTTCTATTTTGCGGACAAAAACCGTGGCCGTGAATTTTTCGTGATTGTCGACAACACGATCGAACAGGGTACTACCATCATCAGCATGATGAGTTATATCCATCATAACGGCGGCGATGTGCTGATGGTGCAAGGCGACCGTCATGTGGATATCGCGCAAAAGCGGGTCGTCGCAAACGATAACGCAACTTCGCAGCTCTGCCCCGAATTCAACGACGTCACGCGCAATTGCGCTCGTCTGCACGAACTGGCCACCGCTTTTTCACGTTCGGCCGGGCGTCAGGGGCAGGTAATATCGGCGCAGGATGCGTTGCAGCAGTTTAACGATGCGCTGCTTCCGCACGGCAACAGCGTCTTTTCCATTACGGATGGAGAGGCGGCACATTTGCTCAAGGGGCTCGATACCGGAAAAGAACAATTCACCGATCTGGTCGACCGGCTTCAACGCACGGCCAAGAAACCCGTATTGTCTCCATCAAGCCTTTGGAGCCGAAAATCCTGAGACGATTTGTGTCGGGCGAAGTAGGTTTTTAGCTGATTTAAGTCCGTTGGAAAATGCAACGCCCAATGTTCCACGCTTGCCCAAAATCGATGGGTTGGCACTTTCAGGGGTTCTGGCGGCAGCAGGGCTGTCGCCACGCTTGATCTGTTCTTTCTCGTAATGCCTTTGCAGACCCGCGCAGATCCGGTTGCTGATGAATGATTTGACGGCCGAGCTGGCCGCCATAAACGATGCGGAAAGGCCGACTTTGGCGGTTGCGCCTGCCGCCAGTACGCCCACGGCGCCGCCGGTGACCGCTATGCCGATCGCACCGGCGCAAAATACGGCAGCGATCAGTCCGCCCCGTTTTGCCCATTTGACGCGGGTATCCAGCTGGGCATCGGTCAGGCCGCTGGTATCCTTCATCTTGGCGTATTTGTCTTTGATCGCCTGAATAAACATGGCTTCATTCTAGCCTGACTTGGTCTTTTGCGCCGGATTTTTTCTTTTAAGGGGGAACCGGTATATTTCCGGAAAATCCACGGTTATTAGTTTAACATATTGATATATCGCACCTTTAAGCCTATATGGATATAGCGCTTTTCCAGCCGCTTGGCCTGGCAGGGAAAGAGGGTGGTTAAACCCTCTGAAAACATCCACGTTTTGCTTGCAATAGCATTGAAATGCCTGTAAAAACGCGACTACTTGAGAAGATGCCGGGATGGTCCTGGCATTGAACTAAAAATCACATGCGGATCTTTGAGGTTGCCACGTGCAACCGCTTCGGTGTCCCGACAAGGGACTTGCATCCGCAGAGGCATAACCGGGAAAGGATAAAACCCAATGACGATGCCCACTTTCACTATGCGCCAGCTCCTCGAAGCAGGCGTTCACTTCGGCCACAACACCCGCCGCTGGAACCCCAAGATGAAGCCGTACATCTACGGCGACCGTAACAAGGTTCACATCATCAACCTCGAACTGACCGTCCCCATGCTGCACACCGCCCTGAAAAGCGTGCGCGACATCGTTGCGAACCGCGGCCGCGTCCTGTTCGTCGGCACGAAGCGTCAGGCAGCTGACAAAATCGCCGACACCGCAAAGCGTTGCGGCCAGTACTACGTGAACTACCGCTGGCTCGGCGGCATGCTCACCAACTGGAACACCATCTCCGGCTCGATCAAGCGCCTGCGCACGGTCACCGAGATGCTGGAAAACCCGGAAGTGAAGCACGGCCTGACCAAGAAAGAGCAGCTCAACCTCGCGCGCGAGAAAGAGAAGCTGGAAAAGGCACTGGGCGGCATTAAAGACATGGGCGGCCTGCCCGACGCGATGGTCGTGATCGACGTCATGAAAGAAGCCAACGCGATCACCGAAGCAAAACGCCTCGGCATTCCCGTGTTCGGCGTGGTCGATACCAACTGCGATCCCGACAACGTGGATTTCCTGATCCCCGGCAACGATGACGCGACCCGCGCCATCAACCTGTATTGCGACCTCTTCGCCGAAGCCGTTCTTGACGGTCTGCAGGCTGAAGTGACCGCGTCGGGCGTCGACACCGGCGCTTCCGCGAACCCGATGCAGGAAGACCTCGGCTCGAACGACGTGTCCGAAGTGAAAGCAGCCGCAGCCGGCTAATGACGATTTCTTCCCCCTTCTTCGCGTCACCGACGCGGGGAAGGGCGGGAAGAAACCTCCAAGAATAAAACCTCCGCTACTAAAGCCGATAAGGGGAATTTGAATGACTGAAATCACAGCAAAGCTCGTGCAGGAACTCCGCGAAAAAAGCGGCGCCGGCATGATGGACTGCAAAAAGGCGCTTGTTGAAACCAAGGGCGACGTCGAAGCCGCCATGGACTTTCTGCGCAAAAAAGGCCTCGCTTCCGCCGCCAAGAAATCCGGCCGCGCGGCATCCGAAGGTCTCGGTTCCGTCGCGACCGCCGGCACCGTCGCCGTTGCGATCGAACTGAACGCTGAAACCGACTTCGTTGCGCGCAACGACCAGTTCCAGAAACTGCTGAACG
>JADYYV010000291.1 GCA_020853455.1 Alphaproteobacteria bacterium
CGGCATCCAGCTGCCCGCGCCTGCCCGCAAACGTCATCAGGTAATCGGCATTCAGGCTGTCGAGGCTGTAGGACTGCCATGCGGTGTTTTCCAGCCGCACCGGCACGATGGCCTTATCGCCCGCCTTGACCTCGACGCGGATGCGGTAACGCTCGCCGGAGACTTCGGTTGTTTTCGGATCCGGCGTGACCAATTGATAATCGTACATTTTCGGATGTTCGATCACGACCGTGCGCGCCTCTTTCGGCGGGGCTTTCACGGTATAAGTTGTTTCCGCGATATTCTTCACGGCGATGCGCAGGATGCCGTTTTCAACGGCGATCTGGCCTTCGGTGGCATTCGATTTATCACTGCGGTCGATGGTGGTTTTGGAATCCAGCGCGTAAGACACCATACGCTTGTCGCCCTGCGGCAGCACCGCCAGCTGCGCGTCGCCCACGAACGCCGTACCTTTCAACAGGTCGCTTTCTTCGTACAGCGTCAGCACGCCGGGCGGCAGGCCGGTATCGCCGTCATTTTTAATTTCAACGGCGGCGAGCGGATGGGTGGGATGCGTTTCAGGCTGGTACAGCGACACACGCTCCATCGGCACTTCGCGGGAAAGGAACGGCAGCATCATCGACTGCCCCGATTTCAAATCGAAACGGTCGGGGAAGCGGAACAGGACTTGCGTGGTTGCTTCCGAACTTTGCGCCGCATTCGCGGTCTGCGCGATATTGGCGATCGAGCTTTCCATCGCAGGCGCCGCGGGTGCGGCCATCGGTGTCGAAGAAGCCATGTCCATCGCCATGATCGCACCGCCAGCACCCCCGCGCGCGGCCATCGGCGCCATCTGCTTGCGCATCATGCCAAGGCGGCCTTTGGGCATATCTTCGCGCTCGAGCGTCGCGCCGTCTGCCATGCCCTCCATTTCGCCCGCGGTTGCGACCGCGCCCTGATCGACGCGCGGCATCACGCGGCCGAAAACCTGCACGGGGATTTCGGGGCGCTGCACGTAATAGGATTCATACAAACTCTGGCGGAAGGTGACGGGATTGCCGCTGACCAGCGTGAGATCGACCTTCTGCCAGTCGGACGCCGTCATGTTTTCGATGACCGCCCAGCCCTGCAGCATGCCTTTGGTCTGCCCCGCTTCGGGCACGACCAGGCGATAGGCGGTTTTCCAAAGCGGCGCATCGACCACGTATGACAGCGTGACATCGCGGCTGCCCTCGCCCAGCAAATTGACGCTCAGCACGCGCCGCTCCGCCGTGCCGTTTTCGCGGATCGCGTCCAGCGCGCGGGCGACTTCGCCGCGGATTTTTTCATCCGTGAACATCACGGATTCAAGATTTTCCAGCAGCGCCGATTTAATGCCGTCATCGGTCATGATGCTGATGCGGTTTTTGGTGGTGGTCTTGTCGTCGCCCAGCGCGACTTCTTCGGGTACGACCTGCAGCAGCTTGCCGGTTGCCTTTAATTCATCGCCCGTCACTTTCACGGTCGCGCCCTGATAGGCGTTCAGCAGGGCGGCGGGGTTCGACAGCTGTTCCTGCGTGAACGGCAGATCCTTGAACACCTGCGCGAGCGGCTGTTTGCCGGGCAGCGTGACACCGCCCAAACGGCCGGATTTGTCGAACACGATCAGGCTTTTTAAAATGTCATCGACCTGTTCAAACCGCACGGGGAATTCCAGCTGCGCATTGCCATCGACCTTGGCCCTGTGTTCGAAATTCGCAAGACCGCTGGTGGAGAGGATCACGCTGTTGACGGGCATGTCTTCCGCAAAGGCGGCGGCTGTGCAGGTAAGAAGGCCGGCGAGCAGCACGGGCAGGGCAAATTTCTTCATGGAACACCTCGGATAAAAATGGGCTGTTACCGTCAGACGACGGCAGCCACGACTATCTTGGGCGATTGCGGTTAAAAAACCGCTTACAGCACGAAATAAAACAACAGGAAGGTGCCGAGCAGGATTCGGTAAACGACAAAGGGCATAAGTCCGAATTTTTTCAGCCACTTCATCATGAAATGGATCGCGCAGAGGCCGGCCGCGAAGGCAAGGCCCACCGCAATCACGCTTTCGTGCAGCAGGCCGGGATTTTCGGATTTGAAAATTTCAAGGAAGCTCATCGCCCCTGCCGCCACCATGGCGGGGATGCCCAGCAGGAAGGAAAACCGCGCCGCATCGACGCGCTTGAAGCCCAGAAACCGCGCGGTCGTCATGGTGATGCCCGAACGGCTGGTGCCGGGGATCAGCGCAACCGCCTGCGCCAATCCGATCAGCAGCGCCTGTTTCAGGGTGATGTCCTTGACCTCTTTCACCTGCGGGAATTTGAAATCGGCAAAGCCCATCAAACCGCCGAAAATCAGGGTGGTGGCGGTAATGACCGTCACGCTGCGGATACCGTCCGGCAGCAGCACATGGATGAGCAGGCCGAAGGCCAGCGCCGGAATGGTCGCCAGCGCTATATATATGCCAAGGTTGCGGTTGAAGGTCGGTTTCCAGCGCAGAACATCGAAGGCAATCGCCCAGACATCGCGCCAGTAATAGACCAGAATGGCGCACAGCGTGCCCACATGCAGGGCGACGTCGATCAGGATGCCTTGATCCGCTTCCTTCATAAACAACGGCGTGAGCGCCAGATGGGCGCTGGAGCTGACCGGCAGGAATTCGGTAAGCCCTTGAACAAGCGACAGAATGAAAAGATAGGTCAGCGTCATGCCCTGTTTTCGGCTTTTGGGATGGAACTTTCAAGCACTATCATAGGTTTACATAATAACAGCTTGTGCTTTCCTGAACGGGTGGTACAATCGCGGCGGGATTAACAATTCGGGTGGGAAGCCATGGTTTCGAAAACCGGCATCATCGACTGCGCGAAGAAGAAAGTCGGCAAAACGGGGCTGATGCTCCGCTGCTCCGGCGCGCTTCTGACCGGCCTTGCGATTGTGACCGTGATTACCATGAGCCTTGTCGTGATGAGCGACGCCGAAGAAATGCCCACCAAGACCGCCTTCTACAACATCGAATTCCCCGAAGACGAAGCCGCCCTCGACAAACTCTCCGACCAGCTGGCCCGCCAGACCGAAGCCGACGAGCTGAACGAGATCGAGCCCGCAGCGGGCGATGTGACCAGCGAAGACGTCCCCCAGCCGCAACCGGCGGAATAATCGGAAAACCAAAACAAATCACCACCCCGCCGAAGGGCGGGGTCCGGCCACGCGGCGTCTGCCGCGTATGAGCCAAATTGTTGAGTCATAAGACGCGCAGACGCGCTACCAGACCCCGCCCTTCGGCGGGGTGGCGAAATATCAAATAGCTTTCAAATATTCTTCCAGCTGCTCGGGCGTGTAATTCACGACCGCAGGATCATCCAGTATCTTGATGCCCCGTAAGCCCGCCGACTGCGCCAGTTCCTGCAGCGCGCGTTTTTCGATGGCCGACAATCCGCCCGCCAGATTTTTCGTGACATGCAGTATGGCGGTGGGCGCGATGAAAGACCGCCCCGTGACCTGCTTCACCGCATATTTAAAAACGGCAGACGCGGAATCGAAATCATCGACCAGCACACGCGGATGCGTATCGAACGGCGCGACGCGCAAAGCGCCGGTTTCGGACACGGCGCGCGCCACATTTTCGCCGACGGCGACGATCAACTTTCGCCCGTTTGATTCCGAAACGGCAAGCAGCGCGGGTTCATCGAACACCGCGCCGCTGTCGAGGTTTTTGGCGTAAATCCTGCCTTCGGATATGCGGATATACAGCTTCGCCAAGATTTTTACAGGTATTTTTCCGACAGCACTTCCGCGATCTGCACCGCGTTGGTGGCGGCACCCTTGCGCAGGTTGTCGGCGACGACCCACAGGGTCAGGCCGTTTTTCACGGTCGGATCCTTGCGGATGCGGCTGACGAAAACATCGTCTTCGCCGGCGATTTCCACGGGGGTGACATACGCGCCTTCATCCGCGCCCGGATCGTCGATCACGGTGATGCCCTTGAATTTCTGCATCGCCTTGCGCGCCTGCGCCGCGGTGATGGGGTCCTTGAATTCGACGTTGACCACTTCGGAATGGCCGACAAAAACGGGTACGCGCACGCAGGTCGCATTCACCTCGATTTTCGGGTCGAGGATTTTTTTGGTCTCGACCACCATCTTCCATTCTTCCTTGGTGTAACCGTCCGGCATGAATTTATCGATCTGCGGGATCAGGTTGAAGGAAATCTGTTTCGAAAAAACCTCGCGCTTCGCCATGTCGCTGGAATACAGACCCTTGGTCTGGTTGAACAGCTCGTCCATCGCTTCCTTGCCGGCGCCGGAAACGGACTGGTAGGTCGCCACAACGACGCGCTTGATGGTCGCAAGATCATGCAGCGGTTTCAACGCCACGACCATTTGAATGGTGGAGCAGTTGGGGTTCGCGATGATGCCTTTTTTCTTGTAGCCCTTGATCGCTTCGGGGTTCACTTCCGGCACCACCAGCGGCACATCCTTGTCCATGCGGAAGAACGACGTGTTGTCGATCACGACCGCGCCAGCCTTTGCAGCGCCGGGCGCGAAGGCTTCGGAAATCGACGAGCCTGCGGAGGACAGCACGATATCGGTGCCCTTGAAATTGTATTTGGCGAGGTCCTGCACCTTCAGCACGTTGTCTTCGCCGAACGACACTTGGGAACCTGCGGAGCGGGAGCTGGCAAGCGCGACGACTTCGGATACCGGGAATTCGCGGGTGGAGAGCACGTTCAGCATTTCGCGGCCGACATTGCCCGTGGCGCCGACGATGGCGACTTTGTACGACATGGAATCACATCCTCTTTTTTAAGCGTTCTTTTGGCGGTTACTTTATCACTTCGCCACAATCACATGGTAGTAAATATACAACGGCTCGCCCTTGGCGTTCTTGCCGTTTTGCACGCAGGCGGCGGGTTTCGGGTCGGGCGGGGTCAGCGCCGCGCGGGCGTTAAAGCTCCAGCCGTTATCGCCCGCGACCGCCTTGGATTTGCTCTTTTTCCCAAGATTTACAGTGGTTTTCTCGATGGCGGGGGTTTCGGGCAGCCCCAGCGCCTCGTTGATGTCTTCGCAGTCGGGCTGGCTGAGGCCGCTTAAATAGCCAAAGACATCCGCGCCGCCCGCAGCATCGGTGCCGATGCCGGAGACGAACCAGCCCGAACCATCCGCGCCGCGGCCGCGGAAATTCCATGTCGCGGCGATGCCGCTTGCGGCGGGCGGCGTTTCATAGGAAACCTTGTCGAACACGGCGTTCGTGCCGGTCGCGGTTTGCGCGAAATTCAGCTTCTCGACCGGTACGCCGGATTTCAGCATCACGTTCACGGCGCGGCGCACGTCATCGGGGAATTTCACCAGCGCCTTGAACGCATCCTTGCGCTCCCCTGCCGCGCCGGTGTTCTGGATGATGGCGGTGTTGATGACGATATAGGCCAGCAGGGCGAACAGGCTGGTTGCCAGAACGATCAGGAAGGCAGGAAAGAAGTTTCCGCCCCCGCTTTGCGTTTCTGCCGTCGCCATGCGCGCTGCCCCTTGGTAAAAACCATTCTTATCAGGCATTTCCATGCCGGAATCGCCCCCCAACTCTACAATGCAGCCTCCCTCCTGCCAAATCTTTTGTGGCACTGCACCATTATATGAAAATTCATGTGCGGCTGTTAAAATAAATATCCCCCGCCTGCTTGGTTTCGGGGGCGGAATCGCGATATTGTCAGCCCATGCAACAGGGACAGCCGAAATGACGGAACATGTTGAAAATACCGGCCCATTGAAGGGCATCAGGGTTTTTGACATGTCACGTATTCTTGCAGGCCCCAGCGCCACCCAGATTCTGGGCGATATGGGCGCGGAAATCATCAAAATCGAAAAACCGGGACAGGGCGACGACACCCGCAAATGGGGTCCGCCCTTCGTGAAGGATGCGTCGGGCAAGGATACGACCGAAAGCTCGTATTACCTCTCCGCCAACCGGAACAAGAAATCGCTCGCCCTCGATTTCACGACGCCCGAAGGGCTGGCGATCGCAAAGAAACTCATCGGCAGCTGCGACATATTGTTTGAAAACTACAAGGCCGGGTCGCTCGACAAATACGGCCTTGGCTATGAACAGCTGAAGGCGGAATTCCCCAAGCTTATTTACTGCTCGCTCACCGGTTTCGGGCATGACGGGCCTTATAAAGACCTCGCGGGCTATGACTTTCTCATTCAGGGCATGGGCGGCATCATGAGCCTGACGGGCCCCGCCGACGGCATGCCGCACAAGATCGGCGTCGCCTATTGCGATTTGCTGACGGGGCTGTATGCGCTGAACGGCATTCTGGCCGCGCTGTATCACCGCGAGAAAACGGGCGAAGGCCAGTTCATCGATATCGCGCTGCTGGATTCACAGGTCGCGACATTATCGAACGCGGGGCAGTATTACCTGACCAGCGGCAAGGTGACGCCGCGCATGGGCAACGCGCATCCGACGATTGTGCCCTACGAAGCCTTCCGCGCGCAGGACGGCGACATTATCCTGGCGATCGGCAACGACAAGCAGTTCGCGGAATTCTGCGCCTTTGCCGGGCGCGGCGATTTGTCGGCGGATGCGAAATTCGCGACGAACGCCAACCGCGTGCGCAACCGCGCGGAAATCGTGCCGGTGGTGGCGCAGATCATCGCGCAGCACAGCCAGAAATACTGGATCGAAAACCTTGAAAAGCGCGGCGTGCCCTGCGGCCCCGTCAATACGCTGGATAAGGTTTTCGGCGATCCGCAGGTGGTGGCGCGCGGCATGGTGACGGAAATGGCGCATGGCGCAAGCCCCGACCCCGTGAAACTGATCGCGAGCCCCTTGCGGTTTTCCGCGACTCCCGTGTCGTACCGCCACGCCCCGCCGATGCTGGGCGCGAACACCGACGAAATTCTTGCCGACGAATTGAAAATGACACCTGACGAAATCCTGAACCTGCGCCATAAAGGAGTTGTGTAACATGCAAGCCGCCCAGAAAACCCCGGTATCCAAACTCATGATCCCTCAAAAACACCTGCTCTCCATCGAACACCTCAGCCGCGAAGACATCATCAACATCCTCGACCTCTCGGAATATTACGTGGTGCAGAACCGCCGCCGGTCGCAGACCAACGCCCTGCTGAAGGGTTTGGTCATGATCAACGTGTTCCTTGAAAACTCCACCCGCACGCGCCTGTCGTTCGAAATGGCGGCGAAGCGTCTGGGCGCCGACGTCATCAACATGACGATCGAAGGATCGAGCATGAAGAAGGGCGAAAGCTTCACCGACACGTTGAAAACCATCAACGCGATGCGCCCCGACCTGTTCGTGCTGCGCCACAACACCGAAGGATCGGCGGAGGCCGCGTCGCAAATCCTCGACTGCCCCGTGATGAACGCGGGCGACGGCACGCGCGAGCATCCCACACAAGCTTTGCTGGACGCGCTCACCCTGCGCCGCCATTTCGGCCGCCTCGAAGGCCTCAATGTCGCCATCGTCGGCGACATCCTGCACAGCCGCGTGGCGCATTCGAACCTGCAGCTGTTCAAAAAAATGGGCGTGAACGTGAAATGCGTGGGCCCCGCCGAACTGATGCCCCTTTCCGCCGGCGGCACGCAGGACATGAAGGCCGGACTGACCGATGCCGAGGCCGTGATGGTCCTGCGCATCCAGAAGGAACGCCTGCAAAAATCGCTAAGCTTCACCGAAGAACAGTATTTCGACAGCTACGGCCTGACGGCCGAGCGCCTGGGCTTCGCCAAGGACGGCGCGGTCGTGCTGCATCCGGGCCCCATGAACCGCGGCGTTGAAATCGACGCGTCGATTGCGGACGATCCGAAACGCAGCCTGATCACGGCGCAGGTCGAAATGGGTGTGGCGGTGCGCATGGCCTGCCTTGACCTGCTGACCCGCAGCGCCAGATAATGACGTCGCCGGAGGCGCGTTAATATGAAGCTCGAAGACCGCTGGAATGACCTGTGGTGGCGGCTCGGCGTGCAATCGCCGGATATCCCCGCCACAGGCATCCGGCTGATTGCCGAATACAGCGGCCCCGACCGCCATTACCATTCCCGCACCCATCTGGAAGACGTGCTGGCGAAACTCGACTGGGCGAAAACCGCGCTGTTGAAAACGGCGGAACTGCCGCTGACGACCGAAGCGCAGCGGGAAATGTTCGACACCATCGAACTTGCGCTCTGGTATCACGATGTCGTGTATGACGCGAAGCTGAAGAACAACGAAGCCTTAAGCCGCGATTTGTTCCTGACCCATGCCGCGCATTTCGGGCTGGATGAAAAAATGCAGGAAAATGTGGCGAAGCTGATCGACCTGACCGCCAGCCACAAAAACGCCGCGTCGCTGATGGAACGCATCATGACCGATTGCGATCTGGCGATACTGGGCGCGCCGAAACCGGAATTCGACCAGTATGACGCGAATATCCGCAAGGAATACGCGCATGTGCCCGCCCCTGCGTACAAGGCCGGGCGGCACAAGGTTCTGACGGGCTTCCTGAACCAGCCGTATATCTTCAAGACGCAAGCCTTCCACGACGCGTATGAAAAGCAGGCGCGCGCGAATTTGACGGCGGCGACGACCTCGCCGATCCGGAAACTGCTGCGCCGGTTCCATAAATAGCGTATTGCCCGCACCGCCGGAATCAGCCATAGTCAGGCGAATTCATCCACTTGGGCCATCACCATGATGTCGATCTTTTTCACAGACCTGTCGCACCCGTTGCAGCCCTTGCTGGTCACGTTCTTTGCGGCATACCTGTTCGGCAGCGTGCCTTACGGCCTGATCCTGGCGCGCCTTGCGGGCGTGAAGGATATCCGCAAAGAAGGTTCGGGCAATATCGGCGCGACCAACGTGCTGCGCGTGGCGGGCAAAAAGGTCGCGGCGGCGACGCTGCTGCTCGACGCATTGAAAGGCTTCATTCCCGTCATGGTCGCCAAAAGCGTGCATGCCGATTACGGCGTGCTGGCGGCGCTGGCCGCGTTTCTGGGCCATGTGTTTCCGATCTGGCTGAAATTCAGGGGCGGCAAGGGTGTTGCGACCGCGCTGGGCGTCTGCTTCGGTTTTTCCTACGCCATCGGCGGGCTGATGTGCGCGACATGGCTGATGCTGGCGGGTCTGTTCGCCTATTCATCGGCGGCGGCGCTCGGCGCATTCGCTTTTGCGCCGCTTTTGGTGCTGTATATGACGAAAAGCATTGAAACAACGCTGGTGATTTTCATCATCGCCGTCATCATCTGGATCCGCCACGCCGCGAATTTAAAACGCCTTGCGAACGGGACGGAGAGCAAGATCAACTTCTCCAAAAAGAACAAGCCGGCGGCATGAGCGCGTCCGATAAAGAAAAGCTCGCCTGGCTGCGGCTGATCCGCAGCGAAAACGTCGGGCCCATCACTTTCAACCGTCTGGTCGACCGCTTCGGCAGCGCCGAAAAAGCGCTCTCCGCGCTGCCCGACCTCGCCAAACGCGGCGGCAAGCTGGAAGGCATCAAAATCGCCTCCGCCGGCGACGCCGAAAAAGAAATGGCCCGGTGCGAAAAATTCGGCGCGAAACTGGTCGCGAAATTCGAGCCCGATTACCCGGCCCTGCTGGCGCAGGTCGAAGACGCGCCGCCCGTGATCGCCGTCATGGGGCATACGTCGCTTTTCAAAAAACCCTCGTTGGGCGTGGTCGGCGCGCGCAATGCGTCGCTGACCGGCCGCAAGATTGCCGAGGATTTTTCGCGCAAGACGGGCGCCGCCGGATACGTGATTATTTCCGGCCTTGCGCGCGGCATCGACAGCGCGGCGCATCTGGCGACGCTGCCAACCGGCACGGTTGCCGTGGTGGCGGGCGGCATCGACGTCATTTATCCGCCCGAAAACGAAAAACTGTACCAGCAGATTTGCGAACAGGGCGCGATTGTCGCCGAAAGCCCGTTCGGCACCGAACCCATCGCCCGCCATTTCCCGCGCCGCAACCGCATCATTTCCGGCATGAGCATGGGCGTGCTGGTGGTGGAGGCTGCCGCCAAATCGGGCTCGCTGATTACCGCGCGCATGGCGCTGGAACAGAACCGCGAAGTATTCGCCGTGCCCGGATCGCCCCTTGACCCCCGGGCCGAAGGCGCGAACGGGCTCATCCGCGACGGCGCGCATCTGGCGACCACGGCCGACGATATTATTTCCGTCCTCAAGACCCTGCGCATGCAAAGTCTGCAGGATCCCGCCGGGCGCGGCTGGCAGGGCGGTGGCGGCACGACCGCGTCGCAGGACGACCCGCCCAAGGCGCTCTATGACAAGATTCTGGAAAACTTGAGCCATACGCCGGTCGAGATGGACGAGTTGCTCCGCGCCGTCGACGCGCCGATCGGCCATGTTTTGACCGTGATTCTGGAATTAGAACTTGCGGGACGTATTGAACGGCAGGCGGGAAATAAGGTAAACCTGATTTAGAATCGTAGGCTGACACTATATATATTATAATGTCGCCAGCACTGAAATCAGGAGACCGCTATATGCCGGCCACCAATCTCGTTATCGTCGAATCCCCCGCCAAGGCCAAAACGATCAATAAATACCTCGGCCCCGACTATACCGTTGTCGCCAGCTTCGGCCATGTCCGCGACCTGCCCGCAAAAAACGGCTCGGTCGATCCCGAAAACGATTTCAACATGCTGTGGGAAATCGGCGAGCGTTCGCACAAGCCGCTGGGCGAGATCATCAACAACGCGAAAAAAGTCGATACCATCTATCTGGCGACCGACCCGGACCGCGAGGGCGAGGCCATTTCATGGCACGTAAAGGAATACCTGAAGGAAAAAAACCTGGCGGATAAAGTGAAAATCCGCCGCGTGACGTTTAACGAGATCACCAAATCCGCCGTCAAGGAAGCCTTCACCCATGCGCGCGACATCGACCTGAACCTGGTCGACGCATATCTTGCGCGCCGCGCGCTGGATTACCTTGTGGGCTTCACGCTGTCGCCCGTGCTGTGGCGCAAGCTGCCGGGTTCCCGCTCGGCCGGCCGCGTACAGTCGGTCGCGCTGCGCCTGATCTGCGAGCGCGAGGCGGAGATCGAGGTTTTCAAGGCAGAAGAATACTGGTCGATCGAGGCGCTGCTGCAGACGAAGGAAGGCAAAAGCTTCACGTCCAAACTCGCGCTGCTCGACGGCAAAAAGATCGAGAAGATGACGATCGGCAACAAGGGCGACGCGGATGCCGCCGTGGCGCGCATGACGGGCCAGAACTACACCGTCAAGACGATCGAGAAGAAACAAGTCCGCCGCCACCCCTACCCGCCCTTCATCACATCCACCTTGCAGCAGGAAGCGTCGCGGAAACTGCGTTTTTCCGCCACCAAGACCATGCGCACCGCCCAAAAACTCTATGAAGGCGTCGAGATCAACGGCGAGACGACCGGCCTGATCACCTATATGCGTACCGACGGCGTGACATTGAGCGCGGAGGCGATTGAATCGACCCG
>JADYYV010000292.1 GCA_020853455.1 Alphaproteobacteria bacterium
CGGATTATAATTACCAATATCTTGTGCGCGATCAGGACGGCACAATCCTGTTCCGCTCCACGCTTGTCTATCCCGACCTGTTCCCGAAAAACTTCATGCTGGCAAGCGACGGCAAGTTCAAGTTCAAGGGGCCGGACGGCGCGGAATATTCCGGCGTCACCATCCGCTTCGCGCTCGAGGAAAGGCTGTTCTATATTCAGGCCGCGCAAACCACGCAGTCGGCCGACCGCTTTTCCGACCAGATCAGCAGCGAGTTCATGAAACGCGTCCTGTCGGTCGGCGTGCCGTTTTACTGCGCGCTGCTGCTGATTATTTTGATCACCGTGCGGCGCGGCTTCAAGCCGCTGCAGATGGCGGCGCAACAGGTGGAAAACGCGAATATCACCAACCCCGATTTTCAAATTCCCGAACACGGCCTGCCGCAGGAAATCACGCCGTTCATCAAGACGATCAACTTTTCCTTCAAGCGCCTTGCGCGGTCGATTCAGGAACAAAAGGAAATGACCGAAAACCTTGCGCATGAACTGCGCACGCCGCTGGCCGTCCTGAAGGCGAATATCGAGCAGCTGGCGCGCGACAAGCAATCGACGAAAATTTTGCGCGACGTCGATGCGATGATCAAGCTGGTCAACCAGATGCTGGACATGACGCGCCTTGAATATGCCGACATGATCGAAATGCACGAAGTCGACCTGTCCGAAGCCCTGAGCCAGGTCTGTCAGGATTTGTGGCCGCTGTTCCTGAAGGACCACCGCGAATTGCGCGTATCGGGCATCGCAACGCCGGTATTCGTGCGCGGGAACAAGGACCTGATTTACCGCGCCATCCGCAACGTGCTGGACAACGCGCGCGAACACAGCCCGGCAAAAACACCTGTCGATGTGTCGATTGAAGGTTCCGTCATCAAGGTGCGCGATTACGGCCCCACAATTCCCGCCGACCGCCGCGCAAAAATCTTCGGGCGCCTGCACCGGCTGGGGGAAAAGGCCGGCGCGAAATCGGGCGCAGGGCTTGGCCTTTCCATCGTCAGCAAGACGATGGAGGTCCATCGCGGCCGCGCATCGCTGGAGCCCGCGCCTGTCGAAGGCAACGTATTCCTTCTTGATTTCAAGGAATTCGACAGCCCCGACATCAATTCCGCCGCGTAAGCTCGTTGTAAGATTGGGCTGTTAGTCTGCACGCCGATCCATCGACGGGATTTGGGCGAGCAGGAGAACAAATGACACCGATTACACGCACCGAAATCAGGGAACGCCTGGCGATCGGCGATATTACGCTGGTGGACGCGCTGCCCGTGAATTACTACATGGCGGGCCATTTGCCAGGCGCCGTGTCCTTGCCGCCCGGCCGCGTCGCCGAGCTTGCGCCGCAATTACTGCCGGACCTGTCGAAAACCGTCGTCGTTTATTGCAGCAGCAGCATCTGCCAGAATTCGGCAATCGCCAGCGAAGCTTTGAAAGACCTCGGCTACACCGATGTGCGCCGCTATGTCGAAGGCAAGGAAGACTGGCGCAGCGCCGGCCTGCCGCTGGAAATGACGGGCGAAGATACGACCGCCGCTTAATTTGCAGTGATGATGACTTTTTCTTCGGGCTTCACGAAGCCCAGCACGACGCGCGCGCGTTCATCGAGCATATCAAGGTCGAGGCTGTCGGGGCGCAGCAGTTTCACGCGGTTTTCAAGCGCCTCGCGCTCGGCAAGCTTGCGGTCGTAATTGTCCTCGGCGGCGGCCAGTTTCTTCTCCAGCCCTTTCCACGCAAAGTATCCGCGGTCGCCATGAGTCAGGTGGTAGGCGAAGTAGAAGAACAGCAGGAAACTGATGGAAGTGACAAGAAACTGGGATACGGATCGTTTTTTCGGCTCGGAAACTCTCATATATCCATGGAATCATACCGGAGTCATAACGTCAAGAAAAAAGGTGCTGATTCAACGGGATATGGCCTGATTTGCCGTATATTCCAGAAATCGGCAATTGACAGGCAGCCCCCTCGTCATACATACATACTGCAACGGAGGAACAAACCATGACGACCCAGCACCAGATTGCCCTGCAGAATTTCAAGATCGGCAATGATTTGCCCTTCGTCCTGATCGCCGGCCCCTGCGCTCTCGAAAGCCGCGACCATGCCTTCGACATGTCGGGCAAGCTGAAAGAGCTGACCCAGAAACTGGGCCTGCCGCTGATTTATAAAACCTCCTTCGACAAGGCAAACCGCACTTCGCTGAAAGGCGGGCGCGGCATGGGCATCGAAAAATCGCTGCCGATTTTGGCCGATATCCGCCGCGAAATGAAGCTGCCCGTCGTGACCAACGTCCATGCGCCCGAACAATGCGCGGAAGTCGCCGAAGCCGTCGATGTGCTGCAGATCCCCGCCTTCCTGTGCCGCCAGACCGACCTGCTGGTCGCGGCCGCAAAAACCGGCAAGATCGTCAACGTGAAAAAAGGCCAGTTCCTGGCCCCCTGGGACATGAAGAACGTCGCCGCGAAAATCACCGAAAGCGGCAACCCGAACGTGATGCTGTGCGAACGCGGCGTGACCTTTGGCTACAACACCCTCGTCAACGATATGCGCGCCCTGCCCATCATGGCGGAAACCGGCCACCCGGTCGTGTTCGACGCAACGCATTCCGTGCAGCAGCCGGGCGGTGCCGGCGCATCGACCTCGGGCGACCGCCGCATGGTTCCCTACCTCGCGCGCGGCGCAATCGCCGTCGGCGTTGCGGCTGTGTTCATCGAAACGCATGAAAACCCCGACAGCGCACCGTCTGACGGCCCCAACATGGTCAAGTTCGGCGAGCTGCAGGCGATCCTCGAACAACTGCTGGCGATCGACCGCGTGATCAAGCCGCAGGCTTATGCGGCGAAATCCAAAACGGCCTGATGTATATTACGGCCATCGATTTCGAAACAGCGTGGTACGCCCCGCATAGCGCAATCGCGCTGGGCGTGACGCGGATTCTGGATGGCAAAGTTGTGGATACGACTTCATGGCTGTTCCGCCCGCCCGGCCGCCGCGTGTATATCCGTCCCGATTTCATCGCCATTCACGGCATCACGCCCGACCAGCTGGAAGACAAGCCGGATTTCTTCGGCGTATGGCCCGAAATCGCACCCTATCTTGAAAATACGAAAATGCTGCTGGCGCATAACGCGCGGTTCGACCGCACTGTGCTGTATGCGACTGCGGAACACTACGGCATCAACCTGCCGTCGTTTGACTGGGTATGCACCGTGAATGTCGCCCGCAGCAAATGGCCGGATATCGAAAACCACAAGCTGAACACGGTTTCAAAGCATCTGGGCATCGAGCTTAATCACCACGATGCGGCATCCGACGCGCATGCCTGCGCCAGCATCTATCTGCGCGCCTGCGAAGCCGACATTCAGGCCGCCTGAAACTGCAATTATCCTAGCGCTGACGCGGCGGCTGGTCAGCCGTCGGGTTTACAAGCAGGTGCATGTTCACGGACTCGCTTTTCTTCAGCGGCCTGCCGCGCGCGCTCAACTGGATATACGAAGCCGTGTTTTCGCTCGTGCGCAGGAAAGCACCAGCATAGGTAACTTCCTGCGGCGTACCGCGCCCGACGGTGTACTGGATGAACAGCGCAGGGTCGGCGTTCCAGTTGATCAGGTAATTCTGGTCGGCAGATACGATGTTGCCCGGGCGGATGAACTGCGTGCGGAGCAATTCGATAAGGTTTCTCTGCGCCGCCGTGTCGGCTTTCTTGTCGCCGCTCAGCGCATAGGTCGTGACGCTCAGCATGCGCGTCCATTCTTTCGGGTTGGCAAGATCGGGCGGCATGAATTCCATCGTCACAATCTGGCCGCCGGATTTGTTGACGATATTGCCGAAGACGAAATTGCTGCAACCGAACCGATCTGCATATTTTTGCACCATCTCGACATTTTTCTCGAGAAGCTTTTTGGAGCCCACATCCTGTAGCGGTGTTTCGTAAGCAAACGCGACGCCGCCGATCAGGATGAGTGCGGAAAAGCAGAACAGAAAAGCGATATTTTTCATGGCAGGATCCCCTAAAAAACACCCCCTTATTATAGCGTTTTTTCCCTTAACGCTCCATGAACAATAATTTGCAAGCAACACCGCTTGGGGCTATTCTCAAGGCAGTTTTGACGCTTTTTACCTTTTGGGAGTGTGTTCCATGACCGCCATCGTTGATATTGCCGCCCGCGAGATTCTGGATAGTCGTGGCAACCCGACTGTTGAAGTCGATGTGATCCTCGATAGCGGCGTGATGGGCCGCGCGGCCGTCCCCTCGGGCGCATCGACCGGCGCGCATGAAGCGGTTGAAAAACGCGACGGCGACAAAAAGCGTTACCATGGCAAAGGCGTGCTGAAGGCCGTCGAGGCCGCTAATACGGAAATCTTTGAAACCATCGCCGGACTCGATGCGCAGGAACAGACGCTTATCGATCAGATGATGATCGACCTCGACGGCACGCCCAACAAGGCGCGCCTTGGCGCAAACGCCATCCTGGGCGTTTCTATGGCCGTGGCCAAGGCGGCGGCAATTGAACTCGACATGCCGCTCTATCGCTACGTGGGCGGCACCTTTGCCCATCAGCTGCCCCTGCCCATGATGAACATCATCAACGGCGGCGCACATGCCGACAACTCGATCGATTTTCAGGAATTCATGATCCTGCCGGTATCGGCAGACACTTGCGCCGATGCCGTTCGCGTTGGTTCCGAGATTTTTCATGCACTTAAGAAACTTCTCTCAGAGGGTGGTTTCAATACTGCTGTGGGTGACGAAGGCGGCTTCGCACCAAACTTTAAGAGTGCAGACCAAGGCCTTGAATACATTATGAAAGCGATCGCTTCGGCGGGTTATAAACCCGGCATCGATGTTGCCCTCGGCCTTGACGTCGCGGCAACCGAGTTCTTTAAGAAAGACAAATATCACCTTGAGGGAGAAGGAAAAATCCTATCTTCCGAACAGATGATCTCGTTCTACGAAAAACTCGTGTCGAAATTCCCCATCGTTTCGATCGAAGACGGCATGGCGGAAGACGACTGGGC
>JADYYV010000293.1 GCA_020853455.1 Alphaproteobacteria bacterium
CCCGCCACGTCCCGCATGGGGTGATTGCGCGTAAACATCCGCAGTCACGACATATGGTTCGACTTTGTAAACATCCACCTGCTCCGGTGATAGCGCGTGGTTCAGGGGGTTGATCATCTGTAGTAATTCCCACGTACGTGCCGTATCGCCCATTTGTGCGAATGCCATGACAGTCCATATTGCCGCATGGGTATACTGACCGCCGTTTTCGCGCACGCCCGGAACGTAGCCGCGAATATAGCCGGGATTGATGCCCGCTTTGTCAAAGGGCGGATCAAGCAGCTGTATAAGTCCTGTGTCGCGCCGCACCAGCCGTGCATCAACAGCCGCCATGCCCTGCGCAGAACGTGCAGGATCTCCTGCGCCAGACAGGACCGACCAGCTTTGCGATAGTGAATCGATCTGGCATTCGGCATTCTGAGCCGAACCCAGCGGTGTGCCGTCATCGAAATATGCCCGGCGGTACCAGCCGCCATCCCATCCGTTCGCTTCGATATTTTTCTTCAACTGCGCTGCTTCCTGACGGCATTGCGCTGCAAATTCCGTATCGCCGCGTTTTTCGGCGATAGGCGCGAAACGCTGCAGGATATCGAAGGTAAAGAAAGCCAGCCACACGCTTTCGCCGCGCCCGTGTTCACCAACCTTGTCCATTCCGTCGTTCCAGTCACAGGATCCGATCAGGGGCAGACCGTGCGTGCCATATCGAAAACCGCGCTTCAGCGCGCGTACGCAATGTTCGTAAAGACTGGCATTTTCGGCCGAATGTGCGGGCAAATCGTAATTAGAATCCTCGTCCGCATTCAGCTGCCGACCTTCGATGAAGCTGACATTCTCGTCAAGTACGCCGGTATCGCCGGTGGATGCGACATAACGGCACGCCGCCAGCGGCAGCCACAGGAAATCGTCGGAGCATTTGGTGCGCACACCCCTGCCCCCTGGCGGATGCCACCAATGCTGCACATCGCCGTCGGTGAACTGACGCGACGCATGAAGTAAAAGTTGATCCCGCAGCAGTGCCGGTCTTGCATGGATAAGCGCCATGGCATCCTGCAACTGGTCACGGAAACCAAACGCCCCGCCCGATTGATAATAACCGCTGCGCGCCCAAAGACGGCAGGCGAGCGTCTGATAAACCAGCCAGCCGTTGGAAATGATGTTGAGCGCAATATCCGGTGTTTGCACCTGTACCGCACCCAATGCTTCGCGCCAGTAACGGTTGACACCTTCGAGCGCGATACGCGCGGCAAATGAACCGCGGAAGCGGCGGATCACGCTGCCCGCCTCCGCAAAACGGCGCACAAGGCTCTGGCTGTCGGCATTCTGGCGGCCCGCGACGCCGAGGCGGAAGATGACTTCGCGCTCCTCGCCGTCGGCCAGCGTGAACGGCACCTGCAGCGCACCACAGGCATCGAGTCCTGCGCCGACGCGGCCCGAAAGACGGAAACGGCTCATGGCATCGGGGTTGCGCAGCGATTTGTTGCGGCCGATAAATTCACGCCTGTCTGCCGTCATCGCGCGGCCTTCGTCATCAACGTCAAAGAAAGCGATCCGCTCGGCGAATTCGGTATTATAGGAATTACGCGCAAAAAGAGCGCCGGTCACGGGATCGGTTTCGGTGATAATATGCATGCCAGTCTTGGATCGCAGGTCGCCCATCACCCATTCGACATAGCCGGTTGCCGACAATTGGCGCGCGCGTCCGGAATCGTTCCTGAGACGCAGGGCGTAAAACTTCACGGACGCGTCCATTGCCACATAAACAGTCATTTCGGAATGAATGCCGTGTGCGACATGTTCGAAAACGCTGTAACCGAAACCATGACGGGTTATATAAGGCGCGCCGCTCGGCACCGGCCACGGCATCGGCGACCAGAATTCCCCCGTGGCTTCGTCGCGGATATAGAACGCTTCGCCGCCCGCATCGCTGACCGGATCGTTGGCCCAGGGCGTCAGGCGGAAAGCATGGGCATTCTCGCTCCACGTATACGCGGAACCGTTTTCGGAAATCACGCTGCCGAAATGCGGATTGGCGATGATATTGACCCAGGGTACAGGCGTGTTTTTATCAGGGCCGGTCATGATCACATATTCACGGCCATCGGCGCTGAAGCCGCCTGTGCCGTTGAATAGCAACAATTCAGGCTGACGCAACACAGCAGCGGTTTCCGACGTTTGCCGCGGGCTTTGCGTAGGCACAAGCCGCGGCAGCGAAACATCGGGCGCGCCTGTTTTATTGACTTGTTCAGCCAGCGTGCCGCGATTGTCGGACAAGATAACGCGTGCCACGGATTCCAGCAGGATGCGGTCTTCCATCGATATCTGGTCGCCGGGGCGCACAAAGATGCCGCCCGGGCGGTCGATGACATGCGCCTCGATACCTGCCGAGATCATATCCATGATCATCTGCTGCAATTCCTGGCGGTAGCCGGAATTGTCCTCGTTCCAGATCACCAGATCGACGGCGAGACCTTTGAGCCGCCAATAGGCATGTGCCTGCACCAGCTGGCGGACCAACTCGATATTCTCCATATCGCGCACTTGCAGAAGCACGATTGGCAGGTCGCCCGAAATCGCATAGCCCCACAGCCCCGACTGCCCGCGCCGGTTGCGGATCAGCACGCTGGCATCCGCCCGGATTGCGGCATTCGAGAACACGATTGAATTGGCAAGCCGCGCATAAAGCTGCGCGTCGGATTCACCAGCGTTGATCTGGCGCAGCAACACCTGGCTATGCGTCCATGTCATTTCAAATACGCGCTCGGCCAAATGCAGGTCTTTATATTTTTCAATAAGGCTGATGCAGCCATCGCGGGATTCCGACGCCCCCATGATCATGTTCAGCGTCACCATTTCACCGGGATCTAGCGCGATATGGTACCGGATGGCGACGATGGGATCGAGAACAGACCCCTGCGCGCCCGACAATGGCTCGGAATCCGCCAATGCGGCAGGCGATGCTGTTGTATTGCCCCGGCCGATAAAGCGCATACGGTCGGTTTCATACGAAATCTGTCCGATATCACCGCCATGCGCCACCATCTGGTGAAACATATAAAACGGTTTTTCAGCGGCGGAGCGCGGGCGGCGCGTGCAGATGATGCTGCGGCTCTTGCGCAGGATTTCGGTCTGCACGAACAGCTTGCTGAAAGCCGGATGCGCCGCATCGGCGGCGGCGGGTGCCAGCACTACTTCGGCATAACTGGTGACTTCGATCGTGCGGCGCTTGCGTGAGCGGTTCTTGATCCGGCAGCGGCGCAGTTCAATATCGTCTTCCGGAGAAACGACGATTTCGGTATGCATTTCGAATTCGTTGTCGGTACGGCGGAATTCGGCGCGCCCTTCGGAGAAAATCACTTCATAAGAAGGCGATTTTTTCAGGGTCGGCTGGTAGCCACTCGACCATAATTCTCCGGTTGCAAGGTCGCGGATATAGCAGAATGAACCCCAATGGTCGCGGGTACCGTCTTCCCGCCAGCGCGTCAGCGCAAGGTCGTTCCAGCGGCTGTAGCTGCCGCCGCCATTGGTCACCATCACATGATAGCGCCCGTTAGACAGCAATTGCACCTCCGGCACAGGCGTATTGGTGCTGTGCAGGACGCGGATCGGCATGTCGGGGATCGCGGATTGCGCCGTTTGCGTTGCGGAGTGACGCGACGAAGGGAAGAACATCGTCGCCTTGGGTATTTTTTCATGCAGCAGCAGCATAGTTGCCTGGAATAGCGGATTGGCCTCGAACCGCTTCTGCATCGGGCGGTCGAGAAGGAAATAAGCGAGCGACAAAAGGCTCATGCCCTGATGGTGCGCCATGAAAGAACGGATGACAGCGCGCGCTTTTCCGCGCGGCAGGCGTGAAGGCGTGTAATCAATCGCCTCGTAGAGGCCGAAGCGGCCCTCGTATTCCTCCGCCGACAGCCGCTGCATATTCGCGCAAGATTCTTCGGGCAGAACCATTAACGCCATGGTGGAGGCATATGGAGCGACCACAAGGTCGTTGCCGAGACCGCGCTTGATGCCCAGATCAGGCACGCCGAACGCCTTGTACTGGTAATTGAGATGAGCGTCGAAAGTATTATAGCCGGATTCAGAAACACCCCACGGCAGGTTGTTTTCGCGCCCGTATTCAATCTGGCGGCGGACAGCGGTTTTATAGGTCTGGTCGATCAGCGTTTTATCGAAGGTTGGCATGACCAGCAGTGGCATCAGGTATTCAAACATCGAGCCGCTCCACGATACCAGCGTGGGATCGGCGTGTTTTCCCGTCAACTGCCGCCCGAGGGCAAACCAGCTTTCCTGCGGGATTTTTCCCTGTGCGATTGCGACAAAGGTCGCAAGCCGCGCTTCGGATGCCAGCAGGTCGTAAAGCCCCGGGTCGCGCCTGCGGTCCTGCACGTTATAGCCGACGGCGAAAAGATGGCTGTCTTCGTCATAGAGAAAGCCATATTCCATCTGTGCCATTTCATTGCACATCAGTTCCAGTTCGCGAATAAGGGCGATACGCTCGAGTGCAATCTCGCTTGCTGCAGCAATATGCTGGCGCAGCGCCGTTATGGCCGATTTTTCATCCGCGCTGCCCGTTTCATTCACGCGCGCCTCGATGTCGGTCAACAGCGTCGATTCATAACGCGCCAGTTCGCGCAAGGTAGGAATACGGTCAAGCGCGGCTGCCTCCGCATAGGCCGGTAGGCTGCCGTCGAAAACCCAAGGCGTCAGCGATTTTAGATCAGCCAGCGCGTCGTCGCACTGCAGCGCAAGGTTCTCTGCCCAGCGGTTGACCTCGTGGTTGCCGGCATTAAGGGCGGCATGCTGGAACCGGACAATCGCTGTTTTCAGGTTTTCGGTGTAAACGCGCATTTCGTGAAGAGTACCGGGACTCTTACTCATGCTTGGGGTAAAATTTTCTTTTAATGATTTCAAAGCGTCCGGCGCAAAGGTTTCGGCGAGGTCAATGACAAGATTCAGCGTGTCCTGAAACCCGCCAAAAATGCGCGGCGAAAAGACAGGCTGGTCGATCAGCATCGAAAGCCCGGGCGCAAGCGTCAGCAAATGTCCTGCAAGATTGCCGCTATCGACTGTGGAAATATACAGCGGGTACATCGGCTTTAGTGTTTGCGTATCATACCAGTTATAAAAATGCCCCTGATGGCGGCTCAGGCTGTGCATGACACTCAAA
>JADYYV010000294.1 GCA_020853455.1 Alphaproteobacteria bacterium
GCCGACATCGTCAAAAAAATGCGCCCCACCTATTACGACACGCGCTCGATCGTCGAAAAGTGGATGAAGGTTTAATAACAACTGTCACCCCGGCGAAAGCAGGGGTCCACGGACAGTGTCGCGCATCATCCGAAACATACTGAACAGTTGTAGCCGCAGGCTGCATCGTCCGTGGATTCCGGCATTCGCCGGAATGACATGGTTGTTTGACGCGCAAGAAAACCCCGCCACGGGGCAGCGCGGCGGGGCTTCCTTTCGTCAGTAATGTTACGCGCTGACCGCGACCGATGACGCAGCCGCGTTCCTGGCCGTCAGGCTGGCATAAAGATCGCTGGCCTGCTTCAGCAGGTTGAGCAGTTGCGCATCGTCGTCGGCGGAGGACGATGCCGTCTGTTTTTCAAGCGCGGCGGCGAATTCGTCTTCCGTCAGCGACCCGTCGCCATTGGCATCCAGTTCGTCGAAAATATCCGATACGGAAGCCGCGTCACCGGAAGCAGGCGGCGGTCCCGGGGGCGGTCCGCCGCGGGGCGGGCCCTTGAGCGCGGATGCCGCGAATTCGTCTTCGCTCAAAGCACCATCGCCATTGGCATTGGCATTGGCGAACAGTTCCTGCGCGTCCAGCAGCGCGGATTTCGCCCCGCTGCCGAATTTGGAAAAGGCGGTGGTGAATTCATCCTTCGATACCGATCCGTCGCCGTCGCTGTCCAGCTTGGCGAACAGCTCCGACGGGTCGGGGCCTTTTGCCCCGCCGCCGCCTTGCGCCCCTGGCGGGCCTGCCGCCGTGAATTCATCAAGGCTGAGCGCGTCGTCACCGTCGCTATCCGCCTCGCGGAACCGCTGCTGCAGCATCTGGATGAGGGAGGACGATCCTCCCCCTGTCCCTGAAATGCTTGTCATGGTTTTCTCCTGATAAAGTTAACGATGTATTACCAGGGCCCGACAACCCTTCAGGACTGTAACGGGGCGTAACGGCGTTCACTTACGCATGACGCGCAAGAAAAAACCCGCCGGCTTGCGCGCGGCGGGTTTTAATCTTGGTAACTTCTGAAAGCTTAGACCAGTTCGGTTTCGGCGAAGAAGAAGTTGATTTCGCGTTTCGCGTTGTCGAGGCTGTCGGAGCCATGCACCGAGTTCGCTTCGATCGATTCCGCGAATTCCTTGCGGATCGTGCCGGCATCGGCGTTCGCGGGGTTGGTCGCGCCCATGATTTTGCGGTTGGCGGCAACCGCGTCGGGGCCTTCCAGCACCTGCACGACCACGGGGCCGGACACCATGAATTTCACGAGGTCGGCGAAGAAGGGGCGTTCCTTGTGCACTTCATAGAATTTTTCCGCTTGCGCTTGCGTCAGCTGCAGGCGTTTCTGGCCGACGATTTTCAAACCGCCGTCTTCGAATTTCGCGTTGATTTTGCCGGTCAGGTTACGGCGCGTTGCGTCCGGTTTGATGATCGACAGTGTACGTTCCTTGGCTGCGCCCATTTTTAAATTCCCTCTTGTGAAGCGTTTGGCGGTTAACAGGGCTTCTATATATGGGTTTTTGAACGGAAATGCAATTGTTTGTAAGGTATTGATCTAAAAGAAATATGTCACCCCGGCGAAGGCCGGGGTCCACGGACAGTGTCCTAGCCGCGATATAGCTGTGAACTGTTTAGCAATGAGGCCACACAAAAACAGCAGTCCGTGGATCCCGGCTTTCGCCGGGATGACACTGATTTTCTAGCTCGCCAGCGCCGCTTCGATTGCACCGACAGCGTCATTCGCGAGCTTGCCTTCCGGCCCGCCCGCTTGCGCCATGTCGGGGCGGCCGCCGCCGCCTTTGCCGCCCATTTTCTCGGCGCCGATTTTGACGAGCTTCACGGCATCGAGTTTCGCGGTCAGGTCTTTGGTGACGGCGACGACCAATGATGCCTTGCCGGTTTCATCGACGGAGACGAGCGCGACGACGCCCGATCCCAGTTTTGCGGTCAGTTCATCGGCGAGCGGTTTCAATTCATTCGCGGGCACACCTTCCAGCACGCGGCTGGTGAAATTCACGCCCGCGATCACTTTCGCTTCGGGCGCCGATGATCCGCCGCCGCCAGCCGCCAGTTTGCGGCGCAGGTCGGAGATTTCCTTCTCCAGTTTCTTTTTGTCGTTCGCGAGCGCTTCCACGCGCGCCACCACATCTGCGGGCGAGGTTTTCAGCAAATTCGCAACGGCGTACAAACGGTTTTCCTGTTCGGACAGGTATTTCAGCGCGCCTTCGCCCGTGACACCTTCGACGCGGCGCACGCCGGATGCGAGCGCGCTTTCGCCGACAATCTTGAACAAGCCGATATCGCCCGTGCGGCGCACATGGGTGCCGCCGCAGAGTTCCATCGAATAGGTGCGTTTGGGATCGTCGATATCCGCGCCGCCCATGGCCAGCACGCGCACTTCGTCGTCGTATTTTTCGCCGAACATCGCCATCGCGCCCAGCGCGCGGGCATCATCGACCGGCATCAGGCGGGTGGTGACGTCGCTGTTCATACGGATGCGGTCGTTCACTTCGCGCTCGACCGTCGCGATCTGTTCTTCGGAAAGCGCGGTCGGCTGGCTGACGTCGAAGCGCAGGCGGTTGTCATCGACCAGCGAGCCCTTTTGCGACACATGCTTGCCGATATTGCGGCGCAGCGCCGCATGCAGCAGGTGGGTCGCGGAATGGTTGGCGCGGATCGCGTTGCGGCGGCGCGC
>JADYYV010000295.1 GCA_020853455.1 Alphaproteobacteria bacterium
AAACGCGGCTATCCCATCCAGACCGAAGTCGCGCGCGAGCTGATCGAGGAATGTTTGCGCCACGGCATGACGCTCGCCGAAATACGCGGCGCAGCATATGTGCAGGAACTGCAGCGAAAGATTTTGCGGTTTAAATTGGCGCGCGAATCCGCGCTTGATGAAAAGAAAATGGTGTTTGCCGACCGCGGCACGCCCGACAGCATCGTGTATTTCAAGCTGGCGGGTATCGACGCGAAACAGGCGATCGAGGCGTCGCATCTTTATCATTACCGCGCCGTCTTCATGCTCGACCGGTTGCCGCTGGTAAAGGACGGGGTCAGGTCGGAAAACGACGCGCAGGCGGAAAAAATCGGCGACCAGATAGAATCGGCCTATCGCGGGCTCGGCTATGACCTGATCGCCGTGCCGGTGTTGCCGGTGCCGGAACGCGTCGATTTCATCCTGCAAAAACTCGGGCTGCCGAAGCAGAAGGAATAAAATTATTCCCTTATGGCATATTGCGCCGCAGCAACCCGCATAACGGAATAGACGCGCGGAAAAACGCTGGTATTCTTGTGTTTCTGAAATTTCCCGGGCGTTTTGCGCCCGCCATGTGACGCCGATTTTAAAGGAGCATTTCCATGACCGAGCATAAGTGCCATCCCGCGCATCCCGAATATTATCCCGTGACCGAAGCGGTCGCCAAACGCGCCAAGATCACGGCCGCGAAATACGAACAGATGTACAAGGAATCCGTGACCGACCCCGTAAAGTTCTGGGGCGAACACGGCAAGCGCCTCGACTGGTTCACGCCCTATACGCAAGTGAAGGATGTGGATTTCGCCGATAACGCGCGCATCCGCTGGTATTACGACGGCACGCTGAACGTGGCGCATAACTGCATCGACCGCCATCTGCCCAAACGCGCCAACCAGGTCGCGCTGATCCGCGAAGGCGACGATGCGAACGACAGCAGCACGATCACCTATGCGCAGCTGAAGGACGAAGTCTCGAAACTTGCCAACGCGCTGAAGGCGCGCGGCGTGAAAAAAGGCGACCGCGTCACGATCTATATGCCGATGATCCCGGAAGCCACCTATGCCATGCTGGCCTGCGCGCGCATCGGCGCGGTTCATTCGGTGGTGTTCGGCGGTTTTTCCCCCTCGTCTTTGCGCGACCGCATTCTGGATTGCGAATCCAACGTCATCATCACCGCCGATGAAGGCCTGCGCGGCGGCAAGAAAGTGCCGCTGAAGGCGAATACCGACGAAGCGCTGAAAGACTGCCCGAATGTTTCAACCGTCATCGTCTATAAGCGCACGGGCGGCAATGTGGGCTGGAATGACAAACGCGACGTCTGGTATCACGATATCGTGGGCAAACAATCGACCGACTGCCCCTGCGAGCCGATGAACGCGGAAGATCCGCTGTTTATCCTTTACACCTCCGGCTCCACCGGCAAGCCCAAGGGCGTGCTGCATACCACGGGCGGCTATCTGGTCTTCGCGTCAATGACGCATGAATATGTGTTCGATTACCACGATGGCGACGTATACTGGTGCACGGCGGATGTGGGCTGGGTCACGGGCCACAGCTATATCGTTTACGGCCCGCTGGCGAACGGCGCGACGACGCTGGTTTTCGAAGGCGTGCCGAACTATCCCGACTGGGGCCGCTTCTGGCAGGTCGTCGACAAGCACAAGGTCAATATTTTCTACACCGCCCCCACCGCGATCCGCTCCCTCATCAAGGAAGGCGACGAATGGGTGAAAAAATCCAGCCGCGCATCCTTGCGCATCCTGGGTTCGGTCGGCGAGCCGATCAACGAGGAAGCATGGCTCTGGTATTGGGAAACGGTCGGCGAAAAACGCTGCCCCGTGGTCGATACATGGTGGCAGACGGAAACCGGCGGCATCCTGATTACCGCGCTGCCGGGCGCGCATGAATTGAAACCCGCGCATGCCTCCATGCCGTTCTTCGGCGTGCAGCCCGCGCTGGTCGACGCGAACGGCGCGGTGCTGGAGGGCGAGAACGAAGGCAACCTCGTGCTGCTCGACGGCTGGCCCGGCATGATGCGCACGGTTTACAAAGACCATGCGCGCTTCGTGCAGACCTATTTCTCCGCCTATCCCGGCCGCTATTTCACGGGCGACGGCGCGAAGCGCGACGCGCGCGGATACTACCGCATCACCGGCCGCGTCGACGACGTTATCAACGTGTCCGGCCACCGCCTTGGCACCGCCGAGATCGAGGACGCGCTGAATTCGCACCCGAAAATCGCCGAGAGCGCGGTCGTCGGCTTCCCGCACGACATCAAGGGGCAGGGCATTTACGCCTATGTGATTTTGATGGGCGGCGAACAGGTCAGCGAAGACCTGCGCAAGGATATCGTCGCGCATGTGCGCAAGGTGATCGGCCCGATCGCGACGCCCGATGTGCTGCTGTTCGCGCCGGGACTTCCGAAAACGCGTTCGGGCAAGATCATGCGCCGCATTCTGCGCAAGGTCGCCGAAAACGCGGTCGACCAGATGGGCGATATTTCGACCCTCGCCGATCCGTCGGTGGTCGAAACGATCATCATCAATCACAAGCAGCTGCCGAAAAAAGCGGCGTAAGGCCTTAAAAGATTGTCCCTGTTTTTCCAGCAGGGACAATCCTTTACGGGCAAATAGTTGCGCATTACGCATTATTATGTTACGGTTTAAATTGACAGGTTATTGAACATTGTGAATAAACCGGTACTAAATACCCAATAAGATCAATTGGGTAATAGCTATTTGCGGCACTATAATACCGGAATCCTTTTGACAGACTCAAAATCGCTCATTATGCTCAAACTATGTATAACTAACAGAAGGATTTCGATGCTCGACCGCCTCCGCCGCTTTTTCGACAGCCCCTATCTGGCACCCATTACCGAACCGGCCAAAAACGTGATGCGCATTGCAGCGATACCCCTGCGCGGTTTTTTCACCGCCATCGCCGATTCATGGGAA
>JADYYV010000296.1 GCA_020853455.1 Alphaproteobacteria bacterium
GCTTTCCCCAACAGCTGAAGCAAGCGCAAAACCAGAACTAGAAATTTACGCCGACGACGTAAAATGCAGCCACGGCGCAACCGCCGGGCAATTGAATTCCGAAGCCATTTTTTACCTCCGCAGCCGCGGTATCCCCCATGACCTTGCACGGTCGTTGATGGTGGAATCGTTCCTCGGCTCCGCTATCGAAAAAGTCAGCTATGAGCCGGTGCGCGAGATTTACTTCGCGCGCGTCGCGGCATGGCTGGCGGGCAGGGGCGCATGATGCCGGCGGAAAAAATCATCCCCCTTAAAATCCGCGACATCAAATCCGATTTCCCCGCGCTGGCGCAAAAGGTGAATGGCCGCGATGTCGCGTATCTCGACAGCGCGGCATCGGCGCAAAAGCCGCAGGCGGTGATCGGCGCGATGAATGCCGTGCTGGAAACCCATTACGCCAATGTGCATCGCGGCGTCTATTCATTCAGCGCGGAAACCAGCACGAAGTTTGAACAGGCGCGCGAGAAAGTCGCGGCGTTTATCAATGCCAAAACCGAACGCGAAGTGATCTTCACCCGCAACGCGACCGAGGCGATCAATCTGGTCGCCGCGTCCCTCGGCCAGCGGTTGCAGTCGGGCGACGAGATTATTCTGACCGAGCTGGAACACCACGCGAATATCGTGCCGTGGTATTTCCTGACGCAATCGAAAGGCGTGCTCATTAAAACCGTGCCGATCCTTGAAAACGGTGCGCTGGATATGGCGGCGTTTGACGCGCTGCTGTCGAAGAAAACCAAACTGGTGGCTTTTACGCAGATGTCGAACGCGCTCGGCACCGTGACCGATGCGGCGCAGATGATTGCGAAGGCAAAATCGGTTGGCGCAACCGTGTTGGTCGATGGCAGCCAGGGCATCGTGCATATCGGCGCGGATGTGCAGAAGCTGGGCGCGGATTTTTATGTGTTCACCGGACACAAACTCTACGGCCCGACCGGCATCGGCGTGCTGTGGGGCCGCGAAGAACTGCTGAACGCCATGCCCCCCTATCAGGGCGGCGGCGAAATGATCGAGCATGTCGCGTTCGACAAAGTCACGTTCAAGGATGCGCCGTATCGCTTTGAAGCCGGCACGCCCGCGATTGTCGAGGCGATCGGTCTGGGTGCCGCAATCGATTATATCAACGGCATAGATTACAAGGGCGCGCTGGCGCGGGAACACGAATTGCTGGCCGCAGCCGAACAGCGCCTTGCCGCGATTGACGGCGTGAAGATTTATTCGCGCGCGCCCGACCGAGCTGCGATACTGTCATTTGGCATAGATAAAGTGCATCCGCATGATATCGCCACGATTTTCGACCAGCTGGGGCTTTGCGTGCGCGCCGGCCACCACTGCGCGCAGCCGCTGATGAAGGCGCTGAAATGCACCGCCACTGTGCGCGCGTCTTTTGCGGTCTATAATACAATCGACGACGTGGAACGGCTTGCCGAAGGCGTTATGAAAGTGAAGAAGTTATTCGCATGATGAAGCTGCACGCAGACGAAGACATGATCCGCACCGCCGTCGGCGACGACGAGACGGAAAAAATGCTGATTCCGCCCTATACCGAGGCGTCGAAGGAACATCACCTCTGGCCGCTGATCCAGGCCGCGCTGCGCGATGTGTATGACCCTGAAATCCCCGTGAACATCTATGAACTGGGGCTGATCTACAAGGTCGATATCGCGCCGGAAACGAATGATGTGTTTATCGAGATGACGCTGACATCCCCCGGCTGCCCCGTTGCGGGCGAAATGCCGGGCATGATCGAAAGCGCGGTGCGCACGGTCAACGATGTCGGCAACGTCAAAGTGGAAATTGTCTGGGACCCGTCATGGGACCCGTCAAAGATGGCCGAAACCGCCAAACTGCAACTGAACATGTTTTGATGATTTTTTAGAAAACCAAGGAGAGAAAAATGCAACAGCAACAACTGATGACCCTGACTGAATCTGCCGCCAACCACATCAAGGGCCTGATGGCGAACGCGCCGAAGGGCGAGGAATTCACCGGCCTGCGCGTCGGCGTGACCGCGTCCGGCTGCTCCGGCCTCAGCTACAGCCTCGAATACGCGAAAGAAGCGCAGCCGATGGACGTGCTGGTCGAAGACAAAGGCGTGAAGGTCTATGTCGACCCGAAAGCGCAGATGTATATCGCCGGCATGGAAATGGATTATTTCGAAGACAAATTCGAAAGCGGCTTCACCTTCAACAACCCGAACGCCACCGGCCATTGCGGCTGCGGCAAGTCGTTCAAGGTCTAAGCCTTACAGCGAACGCAAAAAAGGCGGGGAGCGATCCCCGCCTTTTTTCTTTGTTCTCGCGATTAATGCCTCGGCTGGTTGTTCTGCGCGATCGTGCGGCGCACCTGCTTTTCGAAATCGTTGAAATGCTGCGCCACAACCTTGAACAGCGATTGCTGGTCTTTGTGGAGAAGGTTCACGTTGCCTTGCGCCACTTCCTGCAGCGTGAAGATGGCGACGTTGCTGACCTCGGCTTTGCCGCTGTCGTGATTGATGCTTTGCGCGGCGGTCGCTTCGGCATAGGCGGGGCTGGATGCGATATTGGCGATATGCGCCTTTACCGTTTTCACTTCGTCGGATGTGAGTTCCAGCATCATGCCGATGACGATGCGTTTTTCGCCGCTGCGGAAGGCGAGCGTCAGCGTGTCCATCGGTTTCAGGCGGTTGGGATCGACCTTCAGCAGCGCAGAACCATCGGGGTTTTTCAATTCCTCCTCCACTTCACGCGCGGCACCGGTGCGGCCGTCTTCGGGCGCTGCGGATGCCGGCACCAGCGCGCTGCCGGGCGTGGATGACAGGTTGATGAAACCGCCGGGGATCATGAAGGCGGGAACCGCCGCTTCGCCCGGTTTCGCGTAATGGTCGCCGGTCTGCGCCAGCACAACCTTGCGCACGCCGCCTTCTTCAAAGGTCAGCACTACGCCGGATCCGGCGGTTGCCTTTTGCACTTCTTCGACCACCGCGCCGTCGAGCGTTGTCCAGACGGGCAGGTCGGGCCAGTTTTCCTTCACGATGTCGCGCAGCACCTGTTTCTGCTCCTTGGGGCTGAGCGCAGCTTTTTCAAAGATTTCGCGGATCTGTTTGGCGATGTCGGACATATGGCCTCTCTTTTTATTTTTATGGCAAATTAAACGATTGGCGCGGCATAAGTCAAAGGTTCTTTCTGGCGTGCGGGGTGAGTCCCTCGACCTATGCTCTGTTAGAGTATTTTTTATACTCCAATAGAGTATAAGTCAAGAGTGATGTTCTTCCCCCTCCCCCTGTGGGGGAGGGTTGGGGAGAGGGGGGACCTTGGACGTATTTTTAGGAAATGCCGTATGACTGTTTTAAAGAGGTCTGCAACGAGGCCCTCTCCCTAACTCTCTCCCAAAGGAGAGGGAAGAGTTCTACAACCCCACAGCCTTCGCAGGTTGCGGCTGCGGTGCGGGGTGGCGACGGATGGTGACGGGGTTCGTGCGCGCGTTCGCGGCGGTAACTTGCGCGATGCCCTGTTCCAGCGTCACGCCTTTCGCGACCATGAATGTATAGGGCTCGGTCACGATATCGAATTCGGCGCGTAAAACGCTGGCAAGCGGCGCGATGATCTTCGCGTCTGCTTTCACTTCATCTGCAAGGTTCAGGAAATTGCTGCGCGCCTCTGCATCGGCATCTTTCGCGGCTGCGGTGTTGAAGCTCGCGCCAAGTTTGCTTTCCATGCGCGCGAAGGTAGCGGCGATGACGGGCGCGGTGCTGACGAGCAATTGTCCCGCCGTGTTTTCGATGCCCTTTGGATACGCCCATTCGGAAACGGCATGCGTCGCGTTCTGCGCGATTTCGATTGTGCGGGCGGCGGCGCGGAAGGCGAGGGAAGAAAGGCCGGTGCGGCCCTTCACGATGGGGGAATATTTATTGATGATATCGCGTGCGGTGTGCTGAGGTTCGGTCATGATACCCTGCTATGATGTTAATGTAGGGCATCTTAGAGAAAATAACAGTTATGTCAATGATCACGAAGTGTTTGTAAATTAAAGAAAGTTAGTGTCAATTGATATCGCAGGGAGGCTTCATTGACAGCCGAAATTTTGTGGAAATCCGATGCATCAGGAATGATTTTAGGCTCGCGTGTGCATGATGCGCGAATGTTGTCGCATTCATATAGTGAGGAAAAGAAGTTTTTTTCAGCTGAGTTTAGACGCGAAGACGGCAGCAAGATGTTGCTCGAACTTCACGATATAAGTGAATTAAACATTCATTTTTGGGGTGGAGAAATTGTCATGGACATGGCCACTTGGCCGGTTGCAAAAGCGCCGCAAGCATGGACTATCCCTGATAGCCCATGGAATTCACTTTATGTTGATAGAGTTCATGACGTTCCCATCCAAGTTCAGCATGTGATAGACAAAAACCCCGAAAATTTTCTGTTTGAAATGACATGCTCGTATGGGGGAGGTTTGACCGCTGTTTGTCGCCAGATAAAATTTTTTGAAATGTAATATCTAAAATTTTAATCAGCAGAATTGCCCCGCGCACCAGCCCGAAGCCCATGCCCATTGAAAGTTATGCCCGCCCAGATGTCCCGTCACATCCACGACCTCGCCGATGAAATAAAGGCCGGGGGATTTTTTGGCTTCCATGGTTTTCGATGACAGCTCATCCGTATCGACGCCGCCCAGCGTGACTTCGGCGGTGCGGTAACCTTCGGTGCCGGTCGGCTTGATGCGCCATTTGTTGATGCGGTCGGCGACGATGCGGAGTTTTGTATCGGACAGATCGGCGAGCGATCCGTCGATGCCTGTCTGCTGCGCGATCAGGTCGGCAAGACGCTGCGGCACATAACGGGCAAGCGCGTTGCGCAGCTGCGATTTATTGCCGTCCTGTCGCTGGCGTTTCAATTCGTCGAACATATCGGCATCGGGCCAGAGGTTGACGACAATGTCGTCGCCCTCCTGCCAGTAGGACGAGATTTGCAAAATGCTGGGGCCGGAGAGGCCTTTATGCGTGAACAGCAATCCTTCGCGGAACGATGTTTTTTCATACGCCGTTTCGGTGGGATCGACCGACAGGCCGGAGAGCTCTTTGGTCTGCGCGAGCAAATCGGCGTCGAACAGCAGTGGCACTAAACCTGCCCGTTGCGGAATAATATTCAGTCCGAATTGCTGCGCGGTATCGTATCCGAAACTAGTCGCCCCCATTTTCGGGATGGACAGGCCGCCCGTCGCGATCACCACGGATTGCGCCGTGAAAATCTCCAAGCCCGCCATCACGACATAACGGTCGGGTTCGGGCCGCACGATGCTTTCGATCTTCAGGTTCAGTTTCAGCCGTACGCCCGCGCCCAGCATTTCGGCCAGCAGCATGTTGACGATCTGCTTTGCCGACACGTCGCAGAACAGCTGCCCCAGCGTCTTTTCGTGATAGGCGATGCCGTGCTTCTGCACCATCTTGACGAAATCGGCGGGCGTGAAGCGGGCGAGGGCGGATTTCGCGTAGTGCGGATTGTTCGACAGGAAATTCGCGGGCGTGGAATGGATGTTCGTGAAGTTGCAGCGCCCGCCGCCGGAAATGCGTATTTTTTCGCCGGGCGTCTGCACATGGTCGGCGACCAGCACGCGGCGGCCGCGCTTGGCGGCTTCTATCGCGCACATCATGCCGGCCGCGCCCGCGCCGATAACGATGACATCGTAATGGTTCACGGGCGCAACTTGAAACGATCTGGGTGATGCCGGCGCAGGCGTGCCATGTCCTGCTCCATCAGCGCCTTGCGCTCTTCGGGCGGCGCGACGCTGCCGTGCTTTTCTTCCATCTTTTCCTTCAGGTAAGCGACGATGGGCGGGAAGGGCTTGTTGATACTCTCGTTCATATGGTTCATGCGCAGCGTGGCAAGGTCGATGGGTCGGTCGCGCTGGCAGTCTTTCAGGTTCAAATCCGCGCCATGTTCTACCAGCTCGCGGATCGCATCCAGCTTGCCGCAGGCGGTCGCGGTATGCAGCGGCGTCCAGCCAAAACCGTCCGCCTGGTTGCCGTCGCCGCCGTGAAGCAGCATGAGGGCGAGCAGATGCGCGTTGCCGTCGCGCGCGGCGTAATGCAGCGCGGTTTCGCCATGCGCCGCAACCGCGATATTCGGGTCGGCGCCCATTTCCAGCAGCACTTCGGCGGCGTCATATTTGCGGTGGATCATCGCGTGCTGCAGCAGCGTGAACCCCTTTTCGTTTTTCTGGTCGGGGTCCGCGCCGTCGGTGATGTAAAAACGCAGGTTATCAAGGTCCTGTTCATCGACCGCCTTGAACATATCCTCGATCTGCTTCGGATGCGCGTGATTGAAATACATGGTCATTGCCCCAGCTTGAAACGCCCGGGATTGTGCCGCTTCAGGCTGTCGATATCGCCCTGCAATTTGCGTTCGTTCCTGGCCTGCCATGCAGCGCTTTTTTCTCGCTGCTCGTGCATGACGGATGACAGGTGTTTTTGCACGTCGATAAATTCCTGCTGCGCGAAATCCAGCACCTCGCGCTGTTTCCACGCGGCGACGGCGAATGCCGTGTCGCCGTTTTTATCTTTTGCGAAAACATCGGCACTGGCCGCCGTAAGCGCGGATGCCGCGCGGGCATTGCCTTCCCATGCCGCGACATGCAGCGGGGTCTGGCCGTATTTATCCTTGAGGTCGGGATTGGCGTCATACTGCGCCAGCAGCGCGATCATTTCCGCGTTGTCGCGGCGGGCGGCGTGGTGCAGCGCGGTATACTGGTCGTCGCCGCCGCTCAGGTTCGGATTCGCGCCGCCCTCCAGCAGCAGGGTTGCCGACAAATAACTGTTTTTCGATGCGGCGAACTGCAACAGCGTCTGGCCGTCGTCGTTTTTCACATCGGGGTCGCCGCCATCCGTCAGGAAGCGGTACAACGCGCCGATATCCTCGGTCTCGGCGGCCTTGAAAGCCCGCCTGACGGCGTCCAGATGATTAAAGTCATTGATCATGCGGGAGAAAGAGTAAAACGGAAGCGTCCGTTATGTCAATATTCGGCAAAAGGTGATTGATAAGAAACGAAAATAGGGAGAAAATGGAAAATAAAGGGAAAAAACCCATGCGCGCGTTATTCGTTCTTCTGGCCTTCCTGACCTTCGCTTCCCCGGCAGCCTTTGCCGAGGAGATCGCGGGCTTGAAAACAAAGGCCGAAGCGGGCGACGACGATGCCCAATACCGCCTCGGCTTCGCCTATGCGCAAGGTCAGGGCGTGGCACAGGATTACGCCGAAGCCGCAAAATGGTGGGCCGCGGCGACCGATAAGGGCAACGCCGATGCCGAAAACAACCTCGGCTTCCTGTATCGCAACGGCTATGGCGTAGCGCAGGATATCAAGAAGGCCGAGGAAATGTGGATCAAGTCCGCCAACCACGGCAACGTCCATGCGGCATTCAACCTTGGCAATTTCTACGCCGCCGGTGAAGGCGTGACGCAGAATTACAAAGAAGCGGAAAAATGGTGGCGCAAGGCTGCCGAGAAAGGCCTGCTCAGCGCGCAGAAAAACTATGCGAAAATGCTGATGGAAGGCAAAAGCGGCGTCGTCGATAACAGCGCCGCCGCCAAATGGTACCTGAAAGCGGCCGAGCAGGGCGACGCCGATGCGCAGCTGCAGATCGCCAAGCTGTACCGCGACGGTCTGGGCGTCCCGCAGTTTTACAAGGAAGCATCCGACTGGTTCCGCAAAGCGGCGGAGCAGGGCAACGTCGAGGCGCAATATAACCGCGGCATGCTGTTCCGGCAGGGCAACGGCGTGGCGCAGAGCGACCGCGAAGCCTGGGAATGGTTCAAAAAAGCAGGCGAGAAGGGCCACGCGCCCGCGCAGTTCGAACTGGCGAACCAGTACGCCAACGGCCTTGGCGTGGCGCAGGACGAAGTCGTCGCAGAACAATGGGCGCGCAAGGCCGCCGATCAGGGCTACGACAAGGCGCAGCACCTGCTGGGCACGATGTACGAACACGGCCGCGGCGTGCAGCGCGACCCGCGCGAGGCGGCGAAGTGGTACGTCATGGCGGCGGATCAGGGGCTGCCCGACGCGCAGAACGACCTTGCCAGCCTTTACGTGCAGGGCGCCGGCATGGAAAAGGATTTTTCGCAGGCCGCGGCGTGGTATCACAAGGCGGCGGTGCAGGGCTTCACCAAGGCGGAGTTCAATTTCGGCATGCTCTACCTGCTGGGCGAGGGCGTGGAGCAGAATTACAAGGAAGCCTATGAGTGGTTTTACAAGGCCGCGCTGAAGGGGCATGTCAAAGCGCAGTTCAACCTGGGCCTGCTTTATATGAAGGGCCAGGGCGTGCCGCAATACGACCGCGAGGCGGAAAAATGGCTGAAGCGCGCCGCCGAACAGCATGACGCAAAAGCGATCCGCGCCCTGCGCGACCTGAAAGACAAGCAGGCCCGCGACGCTGCGCCGAAATAATCTAGCTGCGGCGCAGGCGCAGCGACGATAATTTAAATCCCGTCACCATCGCCGTCCCCGCAATCACGATCAGCGCGCCCGCGATGGTGGCCAGGCCGACGGGTTCGTCCAGGAATATATGCCCCCAGATCACGCCGAAGACCGGCACGATAAAGGTGACGGTCAGCGCCGAGGTCGGGCCCACATCCTCGATCAGGCGGAAATACAGGATATACGCGATACCGCTGCAGACGATGCCGATCGCCAGCACCAGCGCGAGCATTTCCGGCGTCAGGGTGAAGGTATGGCCGAAAGCGGGAACGGCGGGCAGTACCAGCAGCGTGCCGGCCCACATGCAGCCGTGGGCATTGGCAAAGGAGTCTATCTTGGGCGCGGTCTTGGCATAGGTGGTCGCAATCCCGTAACAGAACGCCGCGCCCAGCACGAGCGCGATTGCGAAAGCGGCGCCGTCCTGTAGCGCGGAGGGATCAAAGCCCACCAGCAGCGCGACGCCGATGACCCCCAGCGCAAGCCCGATCACCGATTTCAGCGACAGCTTCGTGCGGAACCATGCGGCGCCGATGACCGCCGCCCATATCGGCGATGTGGCGTTCAGGATGGAAAGCAGGGAGGCCGACAGCGTTTTCGCCGCAATTGCGAACAGCAGGAACGGCAAAGCGGAATTGAAAAAGCCCAGAATGGCGAAATGCTTCCAGTCTTTCCATGCGCCAAGGTTTTTCTTCAAAATCGCGCCAAAACCCAGCAGGAACAGCGCGGCCAAACCAAGGCGCAGGGCGATCAGCACGGCAGGGCCGATGACCGGCGCGCCGATGCGCGTCAGCATGAACGATCCGCCCCAGATAGCGGAGAGCAGGATGAGGCGGAGGAGGCTTTGGGTGTTCATCACGGTTGTCCGAAGTTGCAGCGCGAAGTCTGGTCTATCCGGCGCAAAGACGCGCGCCGTTTCCGGACATATAACCGGCGGCAGCCGATAAAAAAGGGGCAGCTTTAATATTTATCGAACGATGCGCTCGACCACATCATGCGGCACGGAACGGTCGGCCTTGCGCGCGACAAGGCGCATGCCGGGCTTCCACGAGAAGAAAAATTTCTCGACCGTCAGGTCGTGCGCGTTCAAGAGGCGCGTCATGCCAAGGCGGGTGAAGTAAGTGATATGTTCGGGCGGCATCACCGCGTCCCATTTCAGGAAGTTGCGGGGCACGCGCCAATGGCCGGCCTCGGGCGTCGTAATGTACACGACACCGCCCGGCGCCAGCAGCCTGGAAATCGCGGCGACAAATGCGTCGGGATCCGGCACATGCTCGATCACTTCGCTGGTATAGATGATGTCGGCCTTGTGGCCTTCATTTGCGTAATCCTGCACGGCGATGGTGCGGAAATGGTCGCCGAAGCTTTCGCGCGATGCTTTCACGGCGGTGTCGTCGATATCGATGCCCTTGGCATCAAGGCCCAGCGCCAGCGCCGCCTTGACGGTAAAGCCGTAATTGCAGCCGACATCCAGAAACGCCTTGCCAGGGGTCATTTCGCGCAAATAGGCGATACGGCGGCTGGCGCGCTTGATCTTGCTGTCTTCCTTGGCGCGGTAATTGGTCGTGCCCTTATAGGACTGGTAAAAGGCCGTCAGCTCCTCCGGCGTGGGGAAGGGATCGACCGTGACCGTGCCGCAGCCCTCGCAGCGCAGCAACGCATAGCCGTTCTTCGTCCCGAGGGTACGGTCGGGGTTCAGGGCGTTGTGGCAGGCCTGGCAGGCGGGAAGGCTGTGGGGTTTTCGCTGGGTAGTCATGGAAGGGAGACTAAATCGTTTTGGATGTATGTCAATCCATATGCGCCAATTGAAAAGGCCCGGGTTGGAGGACCCGGGCCTTTGATCAAGAACGCTTCAGATGCGCGCTTATGCGTTAGCACCGTGAGAAGCTGCGGGAGCCTGACGGATCACCGGAGCCAGGGTCTGGAACTGCTGACCACCGTCAACGCGGAATTCGATCGCCTTTGCGGTCATCGCTGCGTCGCGGGTGGTTTTGAAACCTTCGATCTTTTTCATGTCCATGGCCTTGCTCCTTAGTTTTTGTGGTTGGGCAATTTTCTTGCGCCTTAAGACCAGAATGCGAAATAAAACGCCGATTGTCAAATAACAATGTTTAGATTAACCCCTATTAACACATAATTAATATAGCAATTTCAAGTTGTTACATAAATTAACTGATTTTTGAATCAAACACGAAAAACGCCCCCATACGGGGGCGTGATTCTTACGAAATGCTTTCGAATCGGCGAATCAGGCTGTTTTTACATGCCCGGCGCGTTCTGTTTCGGCCCGGTCACCTTGGCGGCCACATTGAATATCTCGGCACCACCAGCGCGGTGTTCAATGGCTTTTTCGATCCGCTTGAACTCGCCCGTTTCACGGCTGCCTGCGATTGCATGTAATGTCATATGCTCTGCCCCTTGGATGCTTTAGTTATTCCCATAGTGTTATCATCCCTTATTTTCCAGACTGTGTCAAAGATCACAAATTTTTCATATTGAATCCAAGGGGATGCAAACCGATGCTCAGGCGCGTTCATTAAGCTTAATTAACAGCCGCGTACGAAAGTGACTGAAATTACGGGGTTTTTGAAATAAAGACGATTCTCTGTTTGAGTATAAGGCCGGGATGGCGCTTTCTCCCTCTCCCAAAGGGGAGATGCCTATTTTAACTTACTGTTTTAACTTTAATATTAAGCACAAAAATAGCCTGTGAGTGTACTGTGAAGATTGTAGCGGTACTATTATACCCCTATGAATTTTGACCGA
>JADYYV010000297.1 GCA_020853455.1 Alphaproteobacteria bacterium
CGCGGCGCATCGGTGAAGGGGCATGAAAAAGGCTTCTTCATGGGCGGCTGCCTGTTCGACAACGTGAAGCCCGGCATGACGATCTACAAAGAAGAAATTTTCGGCCCCGTTCTGGGCATCGTGCGCGTGAAATCGTACAAGGAAGCGGTTGACCTGATCAACGCGCATGAATACGGCAACGGCACGGCGATCTTTACTAACCACGGCGGCGTTGCGCGCAATTTCATGCGCGACATCAAGGTCGGCATGGTCGGCATCAACGTGCCGATCCCCGTGCCGGTCGCCTTCCACAGCTTCGGCGGCTGGAAACGCTCGCTGTTCGGCGATACGCATATGCACGGCGTCGAAGGCGTGAAATTCTACACCCGCATGAAAACCGTCACCGCCCGCTGGCCCGAAGGCCCTGCGAAAGGCGCGGATTTCCACTTTCCGCAGAACAAGTAACGCATAGACACAAAAAAATCCCCGCCGGTCCAGGGCGGGGATTTTTTATTGGGGGAGTATTCGTTTTATGCAGCGTCGGGGTTCTGGTTCGGAATTTTGTCGAACAGGTTCTTCAGCGTCTGGATATTCGCGGGCTTGGGCATATGGCTGTCGAAGCCGGCTTTGTCGGCCAGCGCGCGGTGCTGCGCGCCGTCCCAGCCGGTATGGGCGATGATCAGCGAAGAACGGGCGGAGATTTCGTTTTTCAGTTTTTCGCAAACTTCGTAACCATTCATGCCGGGCAGGCCGATATCCAGCAGCACCACATGCGGGTGCATGCGGCGCGCCATATCGATCGCCATAGGGCCCGAATAGGCGATGGAGGCTTTATAGCCCAGCATTTCGACCATTGCGCTCAGGACGAAGGCCGAATCCTTGTCGTCATCGACGATCAGAACGCGCGGCGGTGTCGCTTCGCGCGGTTCGGATGATTTCATGAGGAACGGCAGGTACTTTTGTACGTCGCTCGTCGGCATGATGGCGATTTCCATTTGATCCATGATTTCTTCTCTCCTCTACAGAGAATTTGCGCACTGCCCGTGCCGGACGGACTTTCGTATCAATGTAAATAACGACGCAGCGTGCCGTAAGTTCCGTAATTTTGTTTCTTTTTTTGCGAAATAAAAACGCCCCGGCTGTTGGGCACAGCCGGGGCGTTCTCGTGTCTCGCCGTCAGGGCAGGGACGGGCGATCGGTTTTAGTTGTTGTAGTTATGGTGGAGGCCGTTATCCCAATGGTCGCGGTCGTAGTGGCCGCGGCCATCATTGTCGTAGCGGTCGTATTTGTTGGGCACGCCGTCATGATCTTCGTCATAGCGGCTGTTGGTGTTGTAGCGCACCCATTTGCCGTTCGACTGGTGCCAGCCGTAACGGCGGCCGTCATTGTCGTTCCAGCCGTATTTGGTGCGATAGAAGTCGCGGTCATAGTAGTTGTTGCCCCAATACGCGCGCTCGTTATAGGTCACGATGTCCAGCCCCAGCAGGCTGCCCAGCACCGAGATGCTGTCGTTACGCGTGCGGTAATTCGCGCGGATGTTCTTGCCTGCAACCCAGCCGCGGAAGCCGCCGGTGGACACGTCGCACCATTTATAGCCCTGTACGCAGCCGCGCACATTAAGGGGCGAACCACGGCCGATCTGGCCGATGATGGGGTAGTTACCGGACGGGCCGGCACGGACGTTCAGCTTGGTCGCGGCAACGCCGTCATAATAAGCAGCCTCTGCCTTGGGGGCGGCTGCGACGGTCAGCACGACCGCAGCGGCAGCGAGAATATATGTAAACTTCATGTGGTCTCTCCTGTTTGTGGAATTCAGTAATTGGTCAACGGCGCGCAGGGGGGAGGGGTTCCCCGCTTGATCGCCATTATTTTCACTTTATATAACGGGCCAGAACGCCCGCTTCCTGCGCAAATAAATAAGCGCGCGTGCAACACGCCAATGAAAGGAAATTTCTTATGGCTAATACATCCCTGAAAATCGAAGTCGCCGCCGATGTCGTATGCCCCTGGTGCTATCTGGGGCTTGCGCGCCTGCAAAAGGCGCTGACGCTGCGGCCGGCCGTGAAACCCGAACTGCAATGGAAGGCATACCAGCTGCGCCCCGAAACGCCGCAGGCCGGCGAAGATTACAAAGAACTGATGGCGAAAAAATTCGATCCCGAACGCATGAAGCAAATCCGCGCCAACATGACCGAAATGGGCCGCGAGCTGGGCCTGAATTTCGATTTCGAAAAAATCACGTTGTCGCCCAACACCAACGCCGCGCACCGCCTCATCCGCTGGGCCGCAGCCGAAGGGAAAATGGAACAGGCCGCGATGGCGGTGATGAAGGCGTTTTTCGAAGACGGCAAATTCATCGCCGATGAAAACGTGCTGGCCGATATCGGCGCGGCCTGCGGTATGGACCGTGCAAAGATCGTCGAAAAATTCAAATCCGGTGTTGATAAAGACACCGTTACCGCCGAATACCAATCGGTGCAGGACGCCGGCATCTCCGCCGTGCCGCATTATATCCTGGGCGGCAAAGTGAATGTCGAAGGATCATGGCCCGCCGAAGACCTTGTGCTGGAAATGGACAAGGCGCTCGGCAAGGCGGCGTAAAGCATTTAAAAAGCCGCCCTCTCCGCGCGATCGGAGAGGGCGGCTTTTTTTATTATAAAACAGTACCTTGCTCTCACGCGTTTGACATATCCGAAATCCCGATTTATACCATAGCTACACAGTGGGACTTCACCCGCTGGCAAGGCCGGTCAGATTGCGGTCGCGGGCTGACAACTATTCGCAGCCTACTCCTTAAAAGAAAAATTATTGCAGGCACAGGCCCGGCATTTCGCCGTGGCCGCGCCGCGTCCGGAAAAAGGTGTAAACATGACCGCAGAGAAAAAATCCCCCGCGCAAAGCGCACGCGACCAGTTCAACGGCCTCGACGATTTCTATGACCGCCAGCGCGCCGCGCGCCGCCAGCAGCTCGACGCCGAAATGAGCGAGAACATGTCGCGGATTGCCGGCTGGCTGCCCAAAATTCTGGCCGATGAAATGCAGTTCCGCAAGCAGGGCACCGGAATCGATACCATCAAGCTGCGCGAAGAAGGCCTGGGCGGAACCGGCGTGAAGCATATCAAGAATATCCGCATCGGCGTGAACGTGTTCCAGGCCGTCGTGTCGCCCTACAATCAGGAACAGCTGGAAAGCATGGACGGTTTCAAGGACCTCGTGCGCGCCTGTGCGTCGCCCGATGTCGATATGAACCTGCGCGTTTATTACGACCGCAGCTGGGCATCGACGATGTTCGAAATCCAGTTCGACGTTCCGTTCGACCGCAAGGGACGCTACAAAGAGATGCTGCAAGATAAACCGTCAGCGCCTGCAGCAACTATGGAAGCGTTGCAAAAGCCGAAGCTCGCCGCGCCGGCGCTGCCCGATGCAAATGTGATGGAACGCCGTCCGGCGCATCCGGGTGCATTGCTGGCGAAAGACATCCTGCCCGCGCTCGGCCTTGATGCCAAAACTTTTGCGGCGAAGCTGGGCGTTGAAACGCGCGCGCTGAACGCCGTGCTGAAGGAAAAAGCGCCCGTGACGCCCGACCTTGCCAAGAAACTCTCGAAAACCTTCGGCAACTCGGCGCAGTTCTGGACGGACATGCAAAACAACCATGACGGCGTGAAGCCTGCCGCGACACCCGCCGCGAAAAAGCCCGCGCCGAAACGTCGCTAAGGCACTTCATATCCCACCCCTCTCCCGCAATACGGGAGAGGGGATGGATAGGAATAAAACGCAGCGATTACAAGCCGTAAGCAATTATTTTCCCGAATTATCTTGATTTTGAACACCCATCCTGTTACATCATTGCGTGAGTTCGAATACTGACTCTTTTCAATGAACCGCCGGTTAAGGCGGAACCGCCCCACCAACGGGTGCGAGAAACGAAATGCTCCTTCGTTTGCGTTTGACCAAGAGTTACCGCCCAGCGTAAAGGGCGGCATTTTAGCTCGAAACGCCCATATGGCCATGGTGGCCGGGCACGCAAACGCGCTTTCATCACGACAAGCGCCTGACAGAAAAGGAACGCCCGCGCGGGGGATTCTCGCGCGTCGGGCAAAATATATTCACATGGAAAACTTCTACACGCTGCAACTGCCGCAACCGCTGCTCCTCGCGCTCGAGAAAATGAAATTCGACAAGCCGACGCCGATTCAGGCGCAGTCGATCCCCGCCGCCCTTGAAGGCCGCGACATCCTCGGCTCCGCGCAGACCGGCACCGGCAAAACCGCCGCCTTCGCGATCCCGATGATCGCGAAACTGCTGAACGACCCCAAAGCCACCGCCATCGTCATGACCCCGACCCGCGAACTTGCGGCGCAGGTGCTGGACGCGGTGAAACTGATGCTGGCGACGTCGCCGCAAATGAAAACCGCGCTGCTGATCGGCGGCCAGTCGATGTTCAAGCAGCTGCAACAGCTGCGCGCCCGCGCCCGCATCATTATCGGCACGCCCGGCCGCATCAACGACCACCTGCAGCAGGGCAGCCTGAACCTTGCCACCACCTCGTTCCTCGTGCTCGATGAAACCGACCGTATGCTGGATATGGGTTTCGGCCCGCAGATCGACCGCGTCGTGTCGCGTATGCCCAAACAGCGCCAGACGCTGCTGTTCTCCGCCACGCTGCCCCCGCATATCGTGAAGGTGTCGCAGCAATACACCAACAACCCGCTCCGCGTCGCCGTCGGCGAAGTCAACCAGCCGATCCGCAAGATCAAGCAGGAAGTCGTGCGCACCGTGACCGCGCAGAAATACACGCTGCTGACGCAGGAACTGCGCGCGCGCAGCGGCTCCGTCATTATTTTCGTGAAAACGAAACGCGGCGCTGACCGCCTTGCGCTGAAGCTGAACGGCGACGGTGAATCGGCAGCCCCCATCCACGGTAACCTGAACCAGAACCAGCGTAACCGCGTCATTCAGGCCTTCCGCGACATGAAGCACCGCATCATGGTGGCGACCGACGTCGCCGCGCGCGGCCTCGATATTCCGCATATCGAACATGTCATCAACTATGACCTGCCGCAGGTGGCTGAAGACTACATCCACCGCATCGGCCGCACCGCGCGTAATGGCGCGGAAGGTTCCGCCGTCTGCTTTATCACGCCCGACGATCATGAACTGTGGCGCGATATCCAGCTGCTGCTGAACCCGTCCGAGCGCCCCGCGCGCAAGGGCCAGCAGCAATCCGCCGATGTTTCCGAAAACGCCGAAGGCGGCGAAGCGGAAGCCTCCGCCACGATGCGCAAGCCGATCAAGACCGCCCGCCCGATGGGCAAGTCGCAAGGCGCCCGCGCCGACCGCAAGCGCGGCGAATACGCCCAGCGCGAGCGCATGGACGCGGAACGCCGCTTCGGCGAAGGCAAGCGCGACGCTTCGAAATCCGACCGCCCGCAGGGTGATCGCAAATTCGGTGATCGCAAATTCGACAAGCCCAAGGGTGATCGTAATTTCGGTGACCGCAAGTTCGGCGACAAGAAATTCGGCGACCGTAAATTTGGTGATCGTCCCCAGGGCGAGCGCAAGTTTAACGACCGCCCCGCGCGTAATTTCGAAGACCGCCCCGCGCGCAAATTTGATGACCGTCCGGCACGTAACTTCGGCGACCGCCCGGAGCGCTCCGAGCGTCCGCGTTTTGAAAACAACGACCGTCCCCAGCGCGATGATCGCAGCCACCGCCACAACCGCGCCGAACGCAGCTTTGGCGACGACGTGACCGGCGCGGGCGCCAGCGATTTCCGCAGCACCGGCGGCGCAGGCCCCGCACGTTCGCGTGAAGGGCAGGAACGCAAATTCCTGTCGCGCAACAAGTCGCATAACCGCGGCGGCTTCGCCAAGCGCGACGCGAAACGCGGCGGCGGTGAAGGCGGTAAATCCTTCGCTGGCAAGTCCTTCGGCGGCGGCAAGCGCTTTGGCGGTTCGCGCGGCTGATAACGGCGCTGCATAAATAAAAAACCGCCCCGGTATATGCCGGGGCGGTTTTTCTTTTTTTGCGCTTATTGCAGGCCGGAAAGGTTGAAATCTTTCGGCCAGCTGAGCGTCCAGCCGAGCTTCAGCTCTTTCTTTTCCTTGGGTGCCAGCGGGAATTCCCAATACAGCATGCCCTTGATGTTGTCGGAATTGTCCTTGTAACCGGCTGTGGTGGTTTCCTTGCCGATTTCCACGACGATCTTCTCGTTGCGCGGTGCGGGCACGGTTTCCTTCACGACGACCATGATCGGGTCTTTGTGCAGGTTCTGCACCTCGGTCGCATAGTTGCGCTCCAGCACGGTATCGCGGCTGATGACGCCCGCTTCCTTGCGCTCGTCCTTCAGCACCTTGCGTTTCACAGATACCTGATCGTCGATGCCGAAATAGAAATCGGTTTCTTCGTCGGGGCGCAGGAGCTTGGTGCGCGACTGGCCGACAAACGCGCCGTCGCGGAACAGGTTGACCTGTCCCGGCAGGATCGGCGTGTCGCCTTTCAGTTTCGATTTGGCGACAAGGAACGCGTCGCCGCTCAACTGCGGCTTGATATGGATTTCAAGCTTCGACTGCACGGCGTAATCGCCGATCATCAGCTTGGTCTCCGACCCGTCAGCCGGCACTGTCGCGGGGCCGGGGATTTTGTATTCGGCGGTAAAGCCGGTGGTCTGGGTTTGCGCCGGCGTGAACGTCGCCGCCATTTCCTGCGGCGGGGGCGGTGCGGCGGGGGCTGCGCCGCCGAAGACATCGACGGAATCCATTTGCAGTTCCTGAGCGGAGACCGTGTTCTGCATCATCGCGCCGCGCTCTGCGCCCTTCGACATAAATCCGCCGCGCGCGTTGTAGCCTTCATACGCATCGACCCACATCGGCTGCAAATCCGGCAGGCTGGCGCCGCGCTGCGGTTGTGCGGTCGAGAGGCTCAGGGAAATACCCGTCCAGTCTTCGCCCGTTTGCTGGCGGACTGCGCCGAACTGCGTCAGTTTCAAATCGCCCTTGCCTTCGGTCGAAAGCCGCGCGTCATAGAGCGGCTGCCACGTGGCGTTCGGCACCTGGTAACTGAGTTCGACCGAAAGGCTGGTGGCGGAAGCGGTTTCGACAGGAATGCTGACCGAATAGGTGCTGCGGCCGCCGGTGCGCAGCGTAGCAAGCTCGCTTACGATCTTCTGCTGTTCGCGAGACAGGGCACGGCTGCGGATGTCGAGATCCAGCAGCGCCTTCGAAGCTTCGGCTACTTTTGTGCGGATGGTGGCGGATGCCGCCGCCCATTGTTCGGGCTTCAGGTTGATTTCGGCAATTTCTTCCCCGCTGCGCATCTGCGCCATTTGTCCCAGTTGCAGGATGAAGTTTTTCTCCGCCTCCACAGCCTCGCGTTCGGCGTTCAGCGCGGTGATCTGGTCCTGAATGTTTTCGGATTTTTCGTTCAGCTCGCGTTCGCGCTCCGATGTCAGCTCGCTCGACATCACTTGTTTGTGCGATACCGCGCCGAATTTCACCTCGGCGCGCGCCTTGCCTTCGGCGCGGAGAGAATCCGGCATCAGCGTCGGAGGCAAACCGGTGAAAACAACCGTATGCGCGCCCGCGGGAATATCGACGACGGCGACGCGCGTCACTTTCGCGCGGTCGGTATAGACGGTGGCTGCCGTGATCTTGCTGGCGGTTTCGATATTTTTCGCTTCTTCCTGTGCGAAGACCGAAACAGGGGCGAGCAGCAGCAGCGCAAGGAAGGCGTAAAACAGGCGCGTCATTTTGAAAACCCTTTAAATCATGCGGTTGTGCGGAATGAATTTCTTCCCTAAGATAGCATCATATTGTCAGGGGTAAATCAATGGATCGCTTTATTCGCTACGCCGCCTATTTGCTGAACGCAGGCCTTATCGTTTTCATTCTGGCCGTTATTTTCAATACGTATAATTCGCGCGACAAAATGCTGGCCTTTGCGACGCTGCTGGTGCCGGTCATCAGCCTCTGCGCCCTGAAATCGGGCCCGGATAGCGAGGAGCGCCAGCTGCAGCGCGAGGTGAACAAAGCCCGCCTGCGCGCCGAGCTTGCCAAGCTTTCGGGTAAATAACCCCTTAAAATCAGCATTTTAGTAAAATGCGTTTTCCCGCGCAGGGGAGGCGTGTGATCGCCTGTATAAGTAGCATGAAACAAAACGAAAAATGTTACATGCTGGACATGGTTTTGAATCAAGCGGACAAACAGATCGATGGACTTAAAACAGCCGAGGGACGAAGAGCTGATGGCCCGCATCGCGCAGGGTGACAGGCATGCCTTTGACATCCTCGCCAAACGCCACCTGAACCGCGTTTATTCGATTGCGCGCGTGATGGTGAAAAAACAGGCGGATGCCGAAGATGTGGCGCAGGATGTTTTTACACGGCTCTGGATTTACGGGCCGAAATGGCAGGACGGCAAATCGGCGTTCACGACGTGGCTGTATCGCATCGTGGTGAATTGCTGCAACGACCACCTGCGGAAAAACAAGAATACCGGCGGCGAAGTGCCGGAGGACCTGGCGAGCACGGACCCCAACGGCGAGGCGATACTGTCGCAGCGCCAGACGGAAGTAAAGGTAAGGGCGGCGCTGCAAAGCCTGCCTGAGCGGCAGCGGATCGCGGTTACGCTGACGTATTTTCAGGGGCTGACAAACCCCGAAGCCGCGAGCGCGATGGACATGCATGTCAAGGCGCTGGAAGGTTTGCTGGTGCGGGCGCGCAAGACGATGCGCGGGCTGCTGGAAGACGAAAGGACGCAAGATGCAAGAAAACTGGGAACAGCAGGTTAGGAATTTGACGGTCGAGACCGCGCCCGACGCGCTGCTGGCGCGCATCACGACGGTTGTGCCGCATCTGGCGCAGGTAACGGCGCAGGAAAAGCAAACGGCGCGCGCGGTGCTGCTGCGCTTCTTCAGCGATTTTCAATATGGTTTCGGGCTGAAACTGGCGGGCTTTGCCTGCGTGGCGGTGGTCGGTATGGCGTTCGGCAGCGGCGCGGCCGCGGAAAGCTCCGACCTGTTCGGTTCATTGTTATTCGGCGATATCGGTTGGGAGAGCGTAATATGACGACACAAACCTGTTCTAAATCCTGTCTTGGCATCATTCTTTTCCTGTCGCTCACGGCGAACGTC
>JADYYV010000298.1 GCA_020853455.1 Alphaproteobacteria bacterium
GCAGGTGTTGAACGAACTGCCGTATTCGCGGTTGCGGATTTCGACGTAAGACAACATGCGCGTGCTGCGGTCCAGTTGGTAGGTTTTATCGGGAATACCCCAACTGGAGACAAGTTCTTTTTCCGGCGCGCCGATCCAGCGGTCTAGGCGCGCATTACGTTCTGCGGGCGAGACGCAGGCGGCCAGCAGTAAAACGCCAAGCACCATCAATTTACGCATCGGATTACTCCCTTACGTTTTACGAACGCAGGACCGCGCCGGTTTGTTTCACTACGCCGTCGACGATTTTCTGGCTGACGGCGACGATTTCTTCATCCGTCAGCGTTTTTTCGACAGGCTGCAGCGTCACGCCGACAGCGACCGATTTCTTTCCGGGATCGACGCCTTTGCCGGTATAGACGTCGAAAATTTCGACATGGGCGATCAGGTTTTTGTCGGCGGCTTTGATCGCTTTGACCAGTTTTTCCGCTTCCACCTTGTCATCCAGAACAAAGGCGAAATCGCGGCGCAGCGGCTGGAAGGGCGAGGGTTTCAGCAGTTCCTTGCGCGATCCTTTTTTCTTGGGCGCGGGGATGTTGGCGAGGAACACTTACAACCCTGCGCATTTTTCATCGCGCTTCATGGCCGCCAGCACGGCGGGATGCATTTCGCCGAAATAGGCTAGCACCGTCGGGCCCTGACGCAGCACGCCCGATCTGCCGGGGTGATACCATTCGGGCGCATCGGTCGTGATCTGCACCGAGGCTGCGTTCACGCCGCAGCTTTCCAGCACGGCCAGCGCGTCCGATTTCGCGTCGAACACATCGACATCGCGCGCCGTCTGCGCCCAGTGGCGCGAGGTTGCGGCGCCCGTGCGCAGGCCGGTTGCGGTCATCAGCTGGCCTTCGGCTTCGGTCGATTTGAAAACCGTGCCGATTTCGAACAGGCAGGCGTCGGCATGGCCGCGATCCGCATTGCGCCCCGCCGCCGCGACAAGGTTCGCAAGGATAGAGGGGCGCATGACGGCCAGATCCGCCGAAATCGGGTTGGTCAGCGTCAAGGCCTTCTTGTTCTGGTGCAGTTGCGCGCCGAACAGGTCGGATGTCGCATCATCCATGAACGACCATGTGACGGTTTCAAACAGCCCGCGCGCGGCCAGCAGGCGGCGGGCTGTTGCGGCGCGTTTCGCAAGCGGGCTGAGGGCGCTGCGGCGGTCATCCGCTGCGGGGCGCACATAAACGGTCGGGATATTATCGTAGCCTTCGATGCGCAGGATTTCCTCGACGATATCCGCCGATCCCTCCACATCGCCGCGCCACGGGGGCGTCAGGATGTCCCAGGTCTTGCCGTTGTCCTTCACGGTAAAGCCAAGGATCGTCAGGATATTTTTCTGGCGGTCCAGCGCCAGATCAATGCCGCCCAGCAGTTTCAGCCGTTCGGGCGCATAGCTAATCGCGCGGGCGGTGTTCGGCACTGAACCGGCAATCGCCAGCTCGCTCGCCTCGCCGCCGCACAGTTCGATAATCATTTTCGTCGCCAGTTCCGCGCCGGTTTGCGTGAAAGCGGGGTCGATGCCGCGCTCGAAACGGTAACGCGCATCGCTGTCGATCTGCAGGCGCTGGCCGGTTTTCGCGGTGCGTACGGGGTCGAAATAGGCGGCCTCCAGATACACATTCGTTGTCGTATCCGAAACGCCGGTCGATGTGCCGCCAACGATGCCGCCAAGACCCAGCACGCCGCTGTCATCGCAGACGACCGTCATGCCGTCGTCCAGTTCGTATGATTTATCGTTCAGCGCAGCCAGTGTTTCGCCCGCTTTCGACAGGCGCACGGTGATATTGCCCTTCAGCTTGTCGGCATCGAACACGTGCAGGGGGCGGCCATAGGCGATGGTGAAGAAGTTCGTGATATCGACCAGCGCGGAAATGGGGCGCAATCCGATGGATTTCAGGCGGTCCTGCAGCCATTGCGGCGAAGGGCCGTTCTTCACGCCCTTGATATAACGCCCGACAAACAGGGGGCAGGCATGGCTGTCTTTTGTTTCAACGGCAACGGGGTTCTTGAATTTGCCCGCAACCGGCGTATCCGACGGTTTTTTCAAGCTGCCGAGACCTGCGGCGGCAAGGTCGCGCGCGATGCCGATAATGCCGGCGCAGTCGCCGCGGTTCGGCGTCAGGTTGATTTCGATGACGGGATCATTTTGCCCGAGCGCGATGGCGGCGGGCGAGCCGGTCTGCGCGCTGTCGGGCAGTTCGATGATGCCTTTGTGTTCGTCGGACAGCAGCAACTCGCGCTCCGAACACATCATGCCGTTGCTTTCCTGCCCGCGGATCAGCGATTTTTTCAGGGTGATGCCGGCGCCGGGGATGTAAGAGCCGGAAGGCGCGAACACGCCCTTCATGCCCGCCCGCGCATTCGGCGCGCCGCAAACGACCTTCAGCTTCTCGCGCCCCGTATCGACGATCAGGCATTGCAGCTTGTCGGCATCGGGATGCTTTTCGGCGGAAACCACATGCGCCACCACAAAACCGTCGAGTGTTTTCGCGGGGTCGTCGATGCCTTCGACTTCAAGGCCGATGGCGGTCAGTTTATGGCTGATCTCGGCCAGCGATGCGGTGGTGTCAAGATGTTCCTTGAGCCAAGACAGGGTGAATTTCATTTCTTTCTCTTCTTTCCACCCCGCCGCAGGGCGGGGTCTGGTTGCAGCCGTTAGGCTGCCTTTATAAATGCGGCATTCGCCGCGCCGGACCCCGCCCTTCGGCGGGGTGGTGTTCTCTCTAGCTAAGTGCCGGATTAGGTTGTTCCATCGGGCCGAAACCGTAATGTTTCAGCCAGCGGAGATCCGATTCAAAAAA
>JADYYV010000299.1 GCA_020853455.1 Alphaproteobacteria bacterium
GCCTCGCGATACAAAACGCCCAGCCTGTTGAGAACGGGGGCGGCGGGATTGCAGGCGCGGGCGCGCTCCGCCAGTTCCAGCCCCGCCATACGCGCGCCCGCGTCCATGCGCAGCCGCGCAAGCGCCGTCAGCGCATGGGCGTTGCGCGGATCGCGGGCGGTAATGGCGTCGAATATCTCCGCGGCCTATGCCGGCGACCGCTGCATCAGCATAATGCCGAGTTCCAGCAGCACGGCGGTATTACCTGATTCCAGCTGCAGGAAAAGCCGGCAGGCCGTTTCCGCTTCCGCATGGCGGCCCTGCTGCACGAAGCTGCGCGCGTTTTTCAGCGTCGCCGCCGCTTTTTTTGCGTCTTTTTCGAGTTGCGCGCTCAAGCGCCTTCTTTCAGCGACTGCATAAGCGGCTGCAGGTAAGCCTCGTATTTTTTCCAGCGCGCGACGGAGCCGGTGTAAAGCCCCTGACGCACCTGCGCCGAGCTGGCGGTGATGACCGGACGGTCGGTTTCATGGAATTTCAGGCAGCGCTCGTCCCAGGGCAGGCCGCAGAATTCCAGCAGGCGGCGGGTTTCCGCTTCCTGATTGGCGACCATCGTCTCGTAATTCGCCTCGAATATCTGGCCCGGGAACAGGCGGTTCCAGTGCGCCATCAATTTGCTGTAGGCGCGGAAATACCTGCCCAGATCGCGCTGGTCATAGGCCCAGAAAAGATCGGCGTGGAACATCCTCTGCCAGATCGACAGGCCGATATCCATCGGGTCGCGCGTGCAGTGGATGATTTTCGCATTCGGCAGCGCCAGCCGGATGATGCCGACCAGGAAGAAATTGAAAAGCAACTTGTCCGACAGTTTTGCGCCTTCCCTGGCATAACGGTCGGTCAGCTGCAGGTATTTTTGGGCGATCCCGTCCAGCATGGCGCCGGACATGTTATCGACCAGCTGCTTCGTGATCGTGGTCGCGGTGGCGGGGAAAAGCTGCGGCACCTCCGCATTCGGGTAGAACGGCAGGCAGGTTTGCAGGAAATTGACCTCGCCCATCGCGGCCATCTGGGGATGGCTTGAAAGAATCTGCTCCGTCAGCGTGGAGCCGGAGCGCGGCATGCCGACGATGAAAACGGGCCGCTCGGTCGATACCGCGCCCGCGCCTGAAAATTTCTGCACCAGTTCGGGCGTGAACAGGCCGATAATGGTTTCGGTGTATTTTTCCACCAGCTCGACCGATATGTGCTTGTGCACAAGGCGCTGCAGGCGGTTGCCGGTGGCGTAATGCCCGAAGGCTTCCTCAACGCTGCCCGTATCCAGCATCGCGTTGCCAAGCGCGAATTCCAGCCGGATGCGCTGCGCGTCGGGCAGGCTGCCGGCGCGGGCGGTCAATGCGGTCAGGTTCTTGAAAATCGCATCTTCCTGCCTGAATTTCTTCATGGTCGAAAGGGTGTAGTATCCGTCGATGCAGGCGGGGTCTTCCGCAACCGCGCGTTCCGCCATCTTTGTCGCCGCGGGAATGTCGCCGGCCCTGCGCATGATGATCGATGTGCGCAGCTGTATGAAAGGGGCATGCGACATAGCGGCGGCGCGGGCCGCCAGTTCGCGCGCCTCCGCCGTCGAGCCCAGCTCGAGGCAGACGGCGGCAAGCGCGGTTATCGCCTCCAGGTCATCGGGCGCGGTATGCAGCATGCGCCGGAAGCAATATTCCGCGTCGGCATACTGCTCCAGCTGCCGATGAATCTGGCCAAGATTGTAAAGTGCGGGCAGCAAGTCGGGCGTATAGCCCAGCAGCACCTGATAGGCGCGCATCGCTTCGGGGATTTGGCGCGCGATGCGCAAACCATCGGCAGCCTTCAGCATCGCCTGAATGTCAGGGGTTGTGGTTTTGGTGGTTTTGGGTTTCTTGGCCATGTCTGCCGCCTTCCTGATGCGGATAGTCGGCCAGCCGTCAGGCGGAATCAAGCCCAAAATGAGGGTAAAAAATAAGGGGCTCCCCGGCTTTCTGCCAGCGGAGCCCCTGTGCCTTCCCCCTTGTCGGAAGGGGAAGGGTATTATTCCTTTATTATCTCAGCTGCAGCAGTTCGGCCGTCATCTGGTCCGCGGTCGTGATGACCTTGGTGTTGGCCGAATAGGCGCGCTGCGTGACGATCATCTTGGAGAATTCATCCGCCAGATCGACGTTGGATTGTTCCAGCGCGCCGCCTTCGATATAGCCGGCGCCGCCGGTGTTCGCCGCCACCACATCCGGATCGCCGGAGGTGTCGGACACGCGGAACACGGTGCCGGTCAGCGCCGACAGGCCGTCTGGGTTGATGAAGTTGGCGATGCCCAGCTGGTAGATCTCGCGCGACAGGCCGTTCGAGAACTGCGCGCTGACGATGCCGTCGCGGCTGACGGATACGCCCGTGCGGTAACCGACCGGAGAGCCGTTCTGGTCGGCCTGCGCGGTATAGGCGCCGGTTTGCTGCGTCAGGCCTGCGATATCCAGGTTGAACGCGGCGGAGGTGCCGGCGGGCGTCGTCCACGCAACGGGGCCAAGCGCGATGTTGACCTGGCCGCCGGTGACGGGCGCGTTCAGCGTGCCGTCGCTGTTGAAGTTGATGGACTGGCCTGTCGGCAGCAGGTCGCCGGTTGCGGTCGTGACCTGCATATCCCACCAGCCGTTGGGGTTTTCGGTGACCGGCGCCGCGCCCGTGACGGGGGTTGCCGCGGTCGTGACCGTGGTGCCGGCGGGAACGCCCAGCGTGTTGAGCGCAAGCGGCGTGCCGGAACCGTCGGTCAGTGTCACTTCGGACAGGGCGACTTCGTTCTGGATCACGAGGAAGCCGTTGCTGTCCAGCTGCGCATTGATGCCGGGAACCGCGTTCAGGTCGGTCAGCAGTTTGTTGACGTTGCCGTCGAGGTTGATGGTGGTGGCGCCAAAACCCGCATCGACGTCGAAGCTGTCGGTGCCGGGAACGAAGTTGCCGGTCTGCCCGCGCAGGTCGACGGTGCCGGTGACGGTGCCCGCGGTCGGCGCATGTTTCTTGAAGCTGACCGAAATGGTGCGGGGGTTGCCGCCGTCGTCATAGATCGTGATGTCGCGCGTGAAGTCGGACGCGTTGGTGCTGACGGCCTGTGCGGCGTTCAGGTTCGCGTCGAGCGACACGGCGGTCGTCATCTGCGAAACGCCGCCGCCGGTCAGGTTGACGGGGACGAGCGTGCTGAGGCTTGCGCCGCCGACGATCGCGCCGTTCTGGTCAAGCGGCCAGCCCTGCAGGATGAAGCCGCCGGTGTTGCGCAGGTTGCCGTCCACATCTTCGCTGAACGAACCCGCGCGGGTGTAAAGGCGCTCGGCGCCCGCCGCTGTGCCGTTCTGCACGACGAAGAAACCGTTGCCCGACATCGCAAGGTCGGTGGAGGAGGAGGATTGCTGCAAGATGCCCTGCAGGCTGACGCGCTGGTTCTGCGTCGCCTTGACGGAACCCGGCGTGTAAAGCGTGGAGCGGCCGCCCGTGGTGACGAGGTCGGAGAACGACGCGTCGCTGCGCTTGTAACCGACGGTGCTGACGTTGGCGATGTTGTTCGAGATCATGCCCAGAGATTGGCTCTGCGCGGTGAGGCCCGAAACGGCGGTAAAGAGTGATCCGAA
>JADYYV010000300.1 GCA_020853455.1 Alphaproteobacteria bacterium
CAGGATGATATCGGGGCTTTGCGTTTCGGCTTTCTGGATGCCTTCCGCGCCCGATGTCGCCGTCAGCACGTCGAAGTATTCGCCGCTCAGCTTGGCCTCAAGCAGCTTGACGTTCGGAAGGATGTCATCGACAACGAGTACGCGTGCGGTCATGTTCTGTTTTTATTCTCGAATGTCTTGATAAGGCGGCCTAACATTTACCCTACAGTCAAATCTTAAAGGAAGCTTTAAAGTTATAAAAGCCTGAAAGCACAAGTACTTGGCCAAGAGACTCTAGCCGTTACTTTTCGAGGTATTTCTGCACGGTTTTCATGAAGTCGATGATGGAAATCGGCTTCGACACATAATCCTCGCAGCCGCCCTGCCGGATCTTTTCCTCGTCGCCCTTCATGGCGAAAGCCGTAACGGCGATGACGGGGATGGATTTCAGGTCGGCGTCGCTTTTCAGCCATTTCGTCACATCAAGGCCGGAAACCTCGGGCAGCTGGATATCCATGACGATCAGGTCGGGCCGGTGCGTGCGCGCCAGATCCATGACCTTGGTGCCGTCGCGCGTCTTGATTGTGTCATAACCATGCGCCCCCAAAAGGTCGTCGAAGAGCTTCATGTTCAGCTCGTTATCCTCGACAATCATGACCTTCTTTTTCATAGGTGCTCCAAAATGCGCTAGTGCCTTTATACGTGGCCAGAGGTTAACAAATTATTAACCTTGGAGTCTAATTAAAGAAAAGCGGCTTTTATTTTCATAAGGCGCGCATCTCCAGACGGATTAAATCGTGCAACACGATGCGGGCTAATCTGCACCCGATATTCTGTTTGGATAATGGAAGCTTTGTTCAGAAGGTGTTTTCCCGTCTGCGATCTCTGTCTCGCCAACCCACCTGATTTCAACACCGCCATAAAGCATCGCTCTGGACTGCGCCATTTCATACAGGATGGCTGGATTAAAGGTCGCATTATCGCCGAATATTTCAGGATCTGGGCGGAAACAGACTGTTGTTCCTCGCCTCTCATTCGTCGGCCCCTCATTCACAAGTTTACTTGTCGGATTGCCCTTCGAGTAGGACTGCCGATACAAGGTATTGTTACGCACCACTTCGACCCATAGCCAATCTGACAACGCGTTTACAACACAGGCCCTGACTGTAATTGAAGCATTGGCAGGCTGGAATTCACGACGAGCAAGGGAATTTCTGCCGAGGTGTATGGTTGTGAAGATGACTTCTAGGGCTGGCTTCCCCGGAAACTTGGGGTGCAACTCAATCGGAATACCGCGGCCGTTATCTGCGATGAGTATGCTGCCGTCTTTTTTAAGTCTGATTTCGATTAAGTCGGCGTGGGTCGTGACCGCTTCAGCGAAGGCATTATTCAATATTTCTTCCGGAAGCTTGTGCAGGGCGCGTTCGTCTGTACCGCCCAGATAAAGGCCGGGGCGACGGCGAACAGACTGGACGTCTGATTCCGACATTTCCTCCTCCCTAGACGACGTTGTTCATATGCAATTTTAACGGCGTCACGCGCGATCAGTTGCAGCTCTTCGCCGGGAGTTTTTCGAGGGCGACGAGTTTTTGTTCTACTTTGAAGGCGTGGTAATCGACCAGCGACCAGCTGACGATGCCGTTGCTGTGCAGGATCAGGTCCATTTCATAGCTGGGCGACATGCCCTTGTCTTCCTTGAGCGGGAAAACCGCCATGCGCACGCGCCATGCGTCGCCGGTTATCAGGCTGGCGTCGATTTTCGCGTTGCCGGTCGAGATTTTTTTCAGTTCGTCTTCGGTCAGTTTTTTGCCGATGAAGGTGTTGATTTCAACCGGGCCGTCGGCATCGGTGCCATCGAACATCGGGGCGGTGAAAAACTTGTCGCCCGCTTTGGCGTGCCTGATGACTTCGGCGGTGTGCTGCGTGGGCAGCAGGTAACCCTTGGGCAAATCAAACGACAAATCATCGGGGCGCGAAAAATCGGCCTTGGCCGTGCCGTCGGCATTGGGCTTCACGGCGCCGCGCAATTGTTCGATCGTGAGGCCATTTTCCTCGCGCTCCGACGAGTAATAAAACTGGCGCGCGTCCTTGGATTCAAACGCCACGTAATGGCTGGTGTTTTCGACGGGGCGGCGTTCGGGATACTGGTATTCGACGTTGAAGCGGTGATCGGTCGTCCAGGCTTCGCAGCTGTCGGCCTGTTCGTAATACATCGTGCCGCGGATGCCGGAAATGCCCGCGCCCGACTGCACGGCGGTCATGCGGAAATCATACAGCGCCTTGTGCCCCGCCAGCGCAATTTCATCGGCCTTCAATGTCGCGGGCGCGGATACGCCGGCGCCGGCGATGGCGGATGACAGCGGGCAGGCCATCAGGCCGAGCGCGACGATGGCATGGGCCAGCTTGAATTGCAGAGGGCGGAATTGCATATGACAGATCCTTGAACGGTGCGGTGTCTTTCATTTCCAAGAATACACGCTTCACATGAAGTAATGGTAAAAAGAACGAAAACAATCCCTTATGTAAAGAAAAAACCCAAAACCTCGTGCCTGTGGATAGATTCGTGTTACGCTTGCGCTTACCTGTTATTTGCATTTTTTAGTGTGTATTCGTCATGGAACATGAACTTCCCGCGATACTCCGCCCCGCCAAGGGCAAAACCATTCAGGACAACCAGCCGCAAGCATCTTCGCGTCTCGACGATTCATGGCGCGCCAAGGGCACGACCGTCGCGCTTTTGAAAAACGCCTACAATAAAATCGAGGACGCGGAGCGCGTGATTGCCGAACAAACGCGCCGCATCCAGCAGCTGGAGGAAATGGCCGCGACCGACCCGCTGACGGGGTTAATGAACCGCCGCGGCTTCGAGAAATTTTTCGAAGGCGAGCGCGCGCGCATCCGGCGCGGCATTTCGCCGGGCGCGCTGTTCGCGCTGATCGACCTTGATAAATTCAAGCCGCTGAACGACCGCCACGGCCACCCGGCGGGCGACGCCTGCCTGAAGATGGTGGCGGAGGTGCTGCTGACATCCCTGCGCATCACCGACGGCGTGGCGCGCTTCGGCGGCGACGAATTCGCGCTGCTGCTGACGCAGACCGCGCCGGATGCCGCGGTCGCCAAGATCGAAACCGTGCGCGAGGCGCTCGGGCATATGCACATGACATGGCGCAACGAACACATCACCTTGGGCGCCAGCATCGGCACCCTGCCCGTTTCCGCCCACAGCGAATACCTTGCCACCTATGGCGGCGTCGACCTGATGCTGGCCGCCGACAAAAAGCGGCGCAAGGCGCAGCGGTAACAAAAAAAGCCGCCCGTTGCAGGGCGGCTTTTTTGTATCAATTTCGTATCAGGCCAATTTCAATTCGGTTTCGGCGCGCCCGGCGTTTTCACGGGCGGCTGTTTCAGCTCGGGGTTTTTGTGCAGCGGCACGGTGCGGCCGATATTATTGGTGGTCCAGTTGGAAATCTCCACCACCACGCCCATATCGGGCGTCATCGTCATGCTGACGGTGGAATAGGCGTAAAGGTTGGTGGCGGGCGGCACGACCGGCAGGGCGGTCGCGAGTTTTTCCAGCAGGTTGCCGTTGAAGCGCGCGGCATCGCCGCCCTGGCGCGCCAGCGTCACGATCGCGGGCGCGTCTTCCTTGGCGGCAATCTCAATTTGCCGTTTGGCGATCAGCGGGCGCGCAATCGAAGTCCCTAAGAGATAGCTGCCTTCGTAGACGGCGTTCCCGCGCAACATGGGAAACACATGATCCTTGACGA
>JADYYV010000301.1 GCA_020853455.1 Alphaproteobacteria bacterium
ACATCGTGACCAAAGAAGAACCCGGCTATGCCAGCACGCATCCGACGCTGATGGAACGCGTCAAAGCGCTGGGGCAGGGCTTTATCGCGCCCGAACCCATTATCCGCAGCGCGGCCGCCGAAGTGCTGGGCGCGGCGGAACAAAAACTGGCGGGCGCATTCAACGCCGAATGGCTGGAATCGGCGCGCCCGCATTGGGAAGCCGCGCATAACGACCACCTGCACGTGACCGCGCGCTATGCCGAGCTGAAACAGAAAACCCTGCCCGAGCTGTCGCGGGACGAATTGAACGAAGTGATCGCCGCCGCCGACCGTGCCAAGGATGACGCCGCGATTATCGCCGCCTGCGACGAAATCCTGCGGCGCGAGCCCGGCGACAATGTCGCGCAAATGAATATCGCGGCGTTGAAACTGGATGCGGGCGATGAAACGCAGCTGGCCGTGATGCGGCGTCTTGCCGATGAAAACCCGCAGGCGGTGCCCATCGCCTGCCAGCATGCGATCGGCTATTTCCACAAGCATAACCGCAAGGACGAAGCGAACACGTGGGAAGACCGGCTGACCGCATGGGAATACGAGCGGCAGGCGGGAGCGGAGGAGCGCGAAGTCGTGCTGGCGACCGACAGCTACCTGCCGCACGGTCTGCCCGACGACAAGGTGAAGGCGATTGCCGAACATTGCGCGAAGCATAAACTGCTGCACAGCGTGTATATCGCGCAGAAAAAGGTGCAGTACCTGCCGGAATATCCGGCATATCTCGTCGCGTTTAAAATGAAGCAGTCGATGTTCTCCACCCAGAAAAAACTGCAGGCGGAGCTGAACGAATTCATCGGAAAATCCAACCTGGACGCGGGGTTCCTGTTCATCGATGTCGCCGCGATTGCGGGGCTGGAGGCGAAGATGAAAAAAACGGCGGATTCTTGCGTCTATTCCGTCAAGAAAGCGAAGGCCGCGTGACAGTTTTCCTTCGCGGGCATGAACGGCGCGAGATGACCTTCAACGGCCCGATGCGGTCCGGCCTTGTGATCGACAGCCGCGCGTTGCTGGCCAAGGGTTATGGCGCATACCAGCAGGAATTCGCGGCCGCAATGGCGGGCGGGCAGGGCCATTGGTACACGCCCGCACATGGCGCGCGCGGCAATAAAATGAAGATCGACGCCGATACGCGGCGCGGCAACACGATTATCCCGGGATATTTCGCGGGCCGCACGCTGGAAGAAAAGGACTTGGCCGATGCGCTGGCATCGCTGAACCTGCCGCTCAGCCTGCAACATGAAAACGATTGCATCTTTCACATCCATGCCATTGATCTGCGCCTGTACGACATGGGTTACGGTTCGGCGACGTTTGTGGGGGAGATAGAGGCGCTGCGGGATTTGACGATGGGCGAATACCGCGTGGCGGCGGAAAAGACGAGCTCGCTGCTGTCGGCCTATCGCGCTTTGTTTCTTGCGACATTTGAAATGGCGGCGGGAAAACTTGCCGCCGAATACACGCTGGCCAGTTTTTACGGCAGCGGCAGGAACGCCTATTGGCCGAACAGCAGCATTTTTCAGGGCGTCGGCGATTTGTTCTGGGTGCATCGCGTGTTCCACGTGCCCTGCGCCGGTGATTACGAAATGCAAAAGCACAGCAGCAAGCAGCTGATTTTCAGCGAGCAGGCGCACCTGATCGAGGATGCGTCGGTCGTTCCCCATCTCTCCGTCTATCCCGGCAACGGCAATTCGGCGGAGGTCTATGACACGGGCGCGGTGCAGCCGAAGCAGCTGGGCACGCTGCTCAGCATGGTGCGCGCGCAGAACATATTCTCTGTGGCGGCGGAGGATATTGACCGCGACCTGTTTTTCCTGTCGAACGAGCTCGACCGCCAGAAACATTCGCAGGACATGAAGCTTTTGGAGCGGCAGTCGGAAATCATCGTCGAATACCAATCGAAAGTGACGCTGTTCAAGGCTGTCTATGACGATTTCGACAACAGCCTCGATCCGCAAGGGCTGAAGATCTGGCATGCGCTGGAAAAGGCATGGCATACCCGCGACCGTTTCGACAACCTGAACACGAAACTGGCGCTGGTCGAGAAAATTTACGACCGCGTGCGCGAAAACCTGAACCATTTGCAGAACAAGAAACTCGGCCTGTTCATGCTGGCCTTTACGCTCATCAGCACGCTGTCGGTGATCGTCGATACCGTCGATTTCACGACGCAGGGCGACAGCCTGCAGGCGCCGTCGGTGATACGCGTGGGCGTGCTGGTGGCGACGCTGCTGCTGGTGGTGATCTTCGCCTTCAGCCTGCTGAAACGCGACCGCCGCCGCAGTTAGCCTTCCGTGCCGAACATTTTAAGGCCGTGGATGCCGCCGTTGTCGTAGTGCATATACAGCACATGCGTGACTGCGCCCGCATCGAACACATCGCGGTAACGGTGATAGGTGTCGGGGCTCAGCGGCGCGAAGGGGATGACGGGTTTCCAAGGGCTGCCTTCGGGCAAATGCAGGACGATCTTGAACTGCTGGTTGTCGATGACGCCTTTTTCCTTGAGGTATTTCTGGTTCAGCATGTAATCCTTGAAATCCTTCGGCACCACATGCTTGTCGCCGTCGAACACGACGCTCCATTTCGGGGCGAGCTTCATCAGCGCATCAATCTTTTTGCCTTTCACGCCCTTGTCGTTCATGTTCAGGCCGTAAACATGCGCGGTCATGGGCGCGTTCAGGCGGTGCAGGTAGGTATCGACGATCACTTCGTCGATGACGGCGGGTTTTTTCAGATGAAACAGCGCCTGTTCGCCGTAACCGGTGCGCGCCGATTCCCAGCCATACATATACATCTGCTGGCGGTCGCCGCCGACCGCGCGGTCGGGCACGCCGGAATGGATGTTGGACACATGGCTGATTTTCGCATCCTCCAGCAGGTTGCGGCGTTCGGGCAGTTGCACCTCCGCCAGCTCGCCGAAGAAATTGATGCGGGACAGGCCGCCTTCGTAATACAGCTCCACATAGACTTCCGTCGCGGTTGCGGGCTTCACCTTGAACACATGCTCGGAATCGGGCTTCAGCTTCACGCGGTCCAGCACCTGTTTCTGCGCGCCCGTCATATCGTCGACGAGGAAGACGGAAACCGCGCGCACCTGGTTGCCGGTGTACCATTTGGTGGAGATGGTGATGGTGTCGATCTTGGCCCGTTTTTTCAGGCCGATCAGCATCCAGCCATGCGCGGTATGGTCATAGGCGAGGCCCTCGATCTCGGGCAGCACGGAGGTCGCCATGTGGCGGCGGGATTCGAAGCCCCAGTATTTCGCGCCCATATGGGTGAAATCGCCGCGGCAGTCCTTCGGCTCCGTCGCCAGCATCGCCTCGTGCGGGTTGGTGAAGTCGGATTCCGAATAGGCCATCAGGATGGCGGGAACGGGCTTGCGCGCCTCTTTCTTCGGGGCGGCTTTCTTGACGGCTTTTTTGGCCACGCGTTTTACCATTTCTGAGGCTCCTTTTTTTCTGCCCCGATTTATGCAACGATTGGCGTGTTATTGCAACCCCCGGAAAACAGCCATGAAACAGCGCATATTGAAGCCCGAACCCCTGACCGCCGCGGCATTCAGGCCCTATGGCGACGTGCTGGAAACGGCGACGGCGAAGGAATTGCGGCCGATCAACTACGGCAATACGGAGCGCTATCACGATATCGCGCGGCTCGACCTTTTGAACCAGCAGGGCACGCCGCTGGTCAGCATCTTCCGCTCCAGGCCGCTGCCGCGCCCGATACAGGTGAAGGTGATGGAGCGGCACCCGCTGTCCTCGCAGGCCTTCTTTCCGCTGAGCAATCACCCGTATATGGTGGTGGTCGCGGAAGCGGGGGAGTTCGACGCCGCGCGCCTGCGCGCCTTCCTCGCGGGGCCGCAGCAGGGGGTGAACTACGCGGCGGGGACGTGGCACCATTACAGCCTCGCCCTCGACAAGGTGTGCGACTTCATGGTCATCGACCGCGGCGGGCCGGAAAAGAACCTCGACGAGGTTTATTTCGAGGGCGACGACATTCTGTCTATAGATTATTGACGGAAAGCGCCTTTAAACAGTGAATTTCCTTTAATTAACAGCTTGTTAAGCTCCCGCAGCCTAACATGCAGGGGTATTTTTCCAAGGATGCCGCGGGTTGCGGCGTCTTAAGGATAATCAGCCGTTTATTTCACATGAGGCGCGCCATGAAATTTTTTGCATTTTTCGCCGTTGTCCTGTCCTTTTTCGCCCCGCAGATGGCGATGGCGTTTTCGGCCTCCGACCTCGAGACGGCGGATAAATATTACGCCGAAAAATCATGGCAGCTGGCCGCCACGGAATACGCGAAATTCCTCGACGAAAAAGCGGAAGAACCCTTGAAACGCGAAGTCGTCTTCAAATGGTCGGACAGCGTCGTGCAG
>JADYYV010000302.1 GCA_020853455.1 Alphaproteobacteria bacterium
CTGTTGTTTGTCTGAATAGTATCCTGAATAGCCAGTTTAGAGTTAGCGGCCCGGCGCGCGTGCCTGCGACGGAGCGGGGCGTTGCGCGGGGGCGACCTGAACGACGCCTTTCACAAGCGGGATCGTGGACGCGTCAATATTGACACCGGTGCGCTGGGTTTCTTCCAGATAATTTGGATGATACAGGAAAACGCTATCGACTGTGTACTGGCCGGTGGCGAAATTGATGGTGTAGGTATCGCCGTTCCAGATTTTAACCGAAAACACACCGTCTTCCACATTGCCTTTCACGGTGAACGCACGAACAACTTCGCCGTTTTCCCGCACGTTTTTATCGAATTCCCAAGCCTGATCAGGCATCGCAACACCGCTGCCGGCTATGGCGGGGGTTTTCATGGGTACGGTCTGTTCCGTGCGCTGCGCTTGCGGCAGCAACTGGAAGCGCGGACCATCGGGCGTTGCTATTTCCTGACCGACGCGGCTGTAGGTGATGCGCGGCGTGCTGCGCACACCGACCGGCATGAATTCAACACGCGAACCGGCATGCGGCCCGGACGCCACGAGCAGGCTGATGCCGCCCTTTTCAAACAGCGATACATGCACTGCAAAATCGGTACCGAAGGGCACGGCCTGGCCATTCGCGCCGATATACGCCTCGCCCGTACCGACCATGCGGCCGGAACGGTCGGTTTCCTTGTAAATCTGGATCTGGTCGCGGTAAATCGCGCTTTGCTTGGCGGCATAGCTTTGCGCCAGCGTCACTCCCGATTGTTCGCCGGGCGGATTTTGCGCCTGAACAGGCGGCTGGTAGGTTTGCGTGTGTTCTGTCCGCGGCGGTTGCGGCGCGGCTGGCTTTTCGCTGGCGCTGTTGAAAATCGCGGTCAGACCAAGGGTGACGACCAGTGCGCCGGTTGCGATGCCGCCGCCGATCAGCCATTTCTTGCGCGTGGCAGTTTTGGCAACGGCTTCTTTCTGCTCCGCTGCGGTTTCATCGCCGAGGCGGATTTTTCCGATGCCTTTGTCGTCTTTTTTCTTGGGGTTGAAATCGAAATCGCCCATGTCACACACTCCTGGGAATTATTATTAATTATAACGTCGGCTGTTTCGGGCCGGTTTGTGTTGCAGCGGGCTGCGCCGGTTTCGGCAGCACGCGGTCGCGGATATATTGCTCTGCCTTTGCAATCTTGCCGGGCAGCGCCTCGATACGGTCCAGCAGATAAATCGGCGTGCTGGAACGGATAAAGGCGTCGATCTGCTTTTCCATGGCCGCCGAATAATCCTGGCTTTCTTTCAGGTTTTCCTTGAAGCCCTGCACGCGCAGGATGAAGGCCTGTTTTTTTTCTTCCAGTTCCTTGTCGCGTTTCGTGCCGGGCAGCGACACGGCCGCTTCCGCCAGCGCCTTGTACTGGTATTTGATATCCAGCAGGTCAAGGTAGTTCAGCAGGTCGTCGATATCGCCTTGTTTATAGATACCCTTGCGCTCCAGTGCGTCTTTCTGCGGGCTGTCTTTCAGCATTTCGCGGAAATAGACCAGCGAACGGGCGGAGACGAACAACATTGCGTTCACGTCATCGGGCGTCAGCGGATGACCGATCTGGCGGTCAAAATAGTTATAAGTCTGCGCGGCGTCAGGGTTGATCAGCAGCCCCTTGCGGAGTTCCTTGCTTTTAAGATCCAGTTCCTTATCCCAATCGGCTTCATCGACATGGAAGAAGCGGAACACGCCGCCGAACAATTCGGCCTTCACCTCGTTGAACCTCGCGACCTTTTCTTCGGTAAAGAACCCGCTTTTAGCGAGCGCCACGGTCAGGTCCTCTCCCGCCTTTGCGGTGGGATCGGCGTAGAAATTCTGCACTTCCGCCAGTTTGACGCCGGCATACTTCACCAGCGTTTCGGCGAACAGCTGCATTTTGTTGAACAGCGCGATTTCTCCGAAGCTTTGCAGGTCTTCTTCCAGCGTCGTTTCCGAGATAAAGATCGGGTCGTGCGACGAAATCAATTCATTCAGGATATTTTCGCCGCGCAAGCCGTCCTGAAAACGCTCCAGCGCCTCGAGGTCGGATTTCAGGAACTTGCCCGACTGCGCCGGATAAATGTCGGCGATTGCCGCGAGCGTTCCGGTCGTATCAACCAGATAGCCGCGCTTCAACAGCAGGTTTTTATAGTAATGTTTTCCAAGATCTTCGCGATCCTGTTTTTCATGCGGCACAGCCCCTTTGGCCATGCGGGAATATTCCCAGACCGCAAGGTATTCGACCGCTTTTTCAAACGTCATCGGGCCGTCTTCGCCTTTACCCAGCACCTTGACCACTTCGACTAGGCGCTCATCCTTGTTAACCTGCACAAGGTATTTATTGGGTTCTTCCTCCACCAGCATGACATACCAGCCGTCACCCTTGCCGGGCGCGGGCGACATGCCCATCCAGGTGATCTTCTGGTCATCGCCGTCAGCAGGATAGCCGACCGTCCGGGCATCGATCCGCGCGCGCTTCGCATCCGGCGCGGCGGCGCCGGAGAATTTGTTGCTCACGAGCTTCGGGGACGATTCTAATGCCATGACGGCCGGCTCCTGTTGATTGAACGATTAGGGTTTCGGCTGTTGCGGCTGTTTCATCGCGGCGGTTGCGGCCTGCTCGGCTGCTTCCTGCACAGCGCGGGGCGCCGTGACTTTGCTCGCCGCTTCGCGGAACTTCTGGCCGGCTTCGTCGAGTGCCGCGCGCTGCGCTTCCATCTTCGCGTTGAATTCGGTCATGAACACGAGGTCGTCCTTGATGTCCTGCGTGCGTTTTTCCAGATGCTGGATCACTTTCACGGGGTCGAGCGTGCCGTGGCCGAATGCCGCGCGCGACATTGCCTTGGTCATGTCGGACAGTTTTTGCGACTGTTCGAAAATCTTGTCGCCGAAATCATCTGCCGTTTTCACGGTTTCAGCGATTTCGCTCACCTGCGCCGCGGTTGCAGCTTCAGCGAGGATCGCAGTCCACTGGCCTTGCGAAATCGTCAGGTGGCTGTCAATTTTCAGCTGGCTCATCGCAAGCGCTTCTTGCAGGTCGTCGATCGTCTTCAACTGCACAAGGCTCGACTTGTGGAACGTGTCCATGTCGGTCACTTTTGCGTTGAGGACGGTCGCGGCAAGGCGGATGTTGCGCAGTTCGACCTGTTTCAGGGGGCTGGTCGATGCTTCTTCTTCCAGTTTCGGCAGCACGTCTTCCTTCACCTGGCGGTATTTTTCCAGCGCCGCGCCGACATAGATGCCGTAGTCGGAATAAGCGTTGAGACGCGCGTCTTCCAGCGTATTGAGGTCTTTAATGACGCCGGGGATTTTAGCCTTGGATTCTTCGAGGTCAGCGACAACGTCGGCCAGCTGCAGCAGGCTCTTGTCGATTTCGTGGCGGATGTTGTCCATCGAGGTTTCTTTGCCGCCGCCGAGACCGGTGAAGAAATAACCGACTTTTTTCACGACATACATGAAGGGGCTTTTCTTGAACGACAGCGCCGCCATTTTCAGCTTGCGCTCGACTTTCGCGGAATATTCACCCGCCATCTTGCCGACGGTGTTGAAATCGAAGTTTTCCAGTTTTTCCTTGATCTGCGCGAAACCGCCCAGGAAGGTGGTCGCGTTCTGCGCACGCTTCACGATAGCTTCGGAAGATTCACGCAGCACATCGGTCGGCTCTTTGCCGAAGACGGTGATGGTGTTCAGGTCTTTCAGGTCGATGGTCGCAATCAGCTTGTCCATCTTCGCTTTGGTTTCGGCATCCGCCTTGCGGTAATCAACGATGTCTTCGTTGAAGGGCTTGCCGGCCGCGCCGCCGAAGGTGTTCGCGATGTTTTTGTTGTCGAGAAGTTCGTTAGACATGTCTTGTGCTTCCTTTTTTAGGTTTTGGTTTTGTTCAGTTAATTGGTTGGTAAATGGTTATCTGCCCGAAATGCCGCGGCTGCCCATGCCGATGCCAGAGGAACCGCCTCGCTGGGTGATGCCGCCGGAACCGATCCCGATGGAGGTCGAAGGCGTATCGGAGATCGAGGGGCCTGAGCTGCTGGCGGTGGATCGACGCGCGACGCTTTCGAATTCGCGCTGCAGGCGCTGACGCTCGCGCTCTGCCTCTGCTTCGCGGCGCTGACGTTCGATTTCAGCCAGGCGGCGCTGCTCGGCGCGGTATTCCTCCAGCTTGTTCGCAACCTTGCTTTCCAACCCGCTCAGGTCGGCGATCAGTTGCACTTCGGCGGGACGGATAGACGTGACCTTATCGACGCTGCCCTTAATATCGTCATATGCAGCATTGGGGGCGGACTGGAACGTCTCGATAGTATCGCTCGCGCTGTTGATTGCGGCGGCGGCGTTGCGTCCGCTGCGTGCGGCCTTGTCGATGCCGTTTTTCAGCGTGTCGAAATCATACGAAATGCGCTCGGAGCCCACTTCGTCGATCGCGTCGCGGAACGTATCAAGCGGCGATTGCAGGCTGCCGAGCGTCGCCTTCGCATTGCGGTGATGCACAGCCGCCAGGGTTTCAAGCGGCGCGAGGCTGGCGAGTTTCAGCGAATTCAGCGCAATCTGGTCGGCCTCTGCGCCCGGCACGTCGGACAACAGGTTGCGCACAAAACGCGCGCTTTTCGACACAAGGTCGAGGACAAGTCCGCCGATATCGCGCGCGATGCCCTGCGAGCCGCGATAGGTACGGTCGAGGGTGGACATACGGTTGCCGATGGCGTTCAGGTTATCGTATTCGCCCTGTTTGACCGACTGCTCGCCCTGCAATTTCTTTTCGTTCTTGCGGCGATCGGCGATTTCCAGCGCATCGTCATAATAATTGCCGAACTGCTTGTTGTATTCGCTCACTACTTTGTAAGCGCGATGCGGCCCGCGATAACCGACGAGCCACAGCAGAAAACGGCCGACGCCTTTCCAGCCGAATTTGGAATAATTGTCGTAGCTGTCCTGCGTAATCTGCAGCTTGGGCTTGTCTTTATATTGTTCGTTGTGTTTTTTGATTTTGCCCGAAGTGACGTCGAACTGGGCGATTTCAGGGGAGATTTCGGCGAGGGCGGAAGCGATAAGGTCGATGCCTTCCTTCACTTCGGCGGCCTTGTGCGCCACTTCCTGGCGTGTGCCCCATTTTTCTTCAAGAGCCGCGCGTTCCTTGCGGTTGTCGATATCCTTTTGCACCCAGTCGGCGACGACGGCGGTGAAGTTGTATGCGGCGCCGTCATCCTTGGCAGCGCGGGACAGAGCCGCATAACGGTCGGCATCATCTGCGCGCACGATGGCACGGACAGCCGCCGCCAAGCCTTCCGATGCTTTTTGCTTGTCGCTCGCGACATTCTTGGCTGCGGCGGCCAAAGTATCGACAACGGCATCCTGCGTACGGATCAACACCTGCAGCTCGACATTGGCTTCGTTGATGGAAAGACGGTTATCAAAGCTGTTATACATCGGAATGTCCTGTAAAATGGCTTTCGGGAGTTGTCATATATTGAAAACCGAGCCCGACTTCTAGGCAGAATCTCCCTTTATGTCAATAACCCATTCCGGGCACATCAAGTTCAAGAATTAAGAGCCTGATTACAAATGCTATTATTTTATAAATTTAAAGGAATTGGCTGGTATAAAATAGGAAGGTTTCGGGATTCGCATAACAGTCATGAAAATCGTCATTAAAATCGGCACACAGGCCATTCTGGCCAGCGACGGTACGCTTCTGAAAAGCGCGATGCCCGCCTTGGTGCGGCAGGTTATCGCATTACAGCAAGCCGGGCATCAGGTCGTACTGGTCAGTTCGGGGGCGGTTGCATCGGGCAGGCGCGTGGCGCGCGAAAGCCTGAGCCGCGATTACGGCAGCACGCTGGGCGAAAAACAGGTGCTGGCAAGCCTCGGACAGCCGGAATTGATGCAGGCCTATGCAAAGCTGTTCCGCCCGCACGGCATCGCGGTTGCGCAATTGCTGCTGACCAAGCAGGATTTCCTGACGCGCAAGCATTACCTGAACATCGCGCGACTGCTGCTCGAAACACTGGCCGCGGGCAACATTCTTCCGATCATCAACGAAAACGACAGCGTCGCGGTCGAGGAATTGATGTTCACAGATAACGACGAGCTGGCGGGACTGATCGCCGCGCAGCTGAACGCCGATAAACTGCTGATTTTGACCAGTGTCGAGGGCGTTTATGACCGTAATCCTGATGAAGCGGGCGCGCAGATTATTCCCGTGATTGATCCCGAAAAACAGGGCTGGCCGAAAGTATCCGCCGCCAAATCAGCGCTTGGACGCGGCGGCATGGCAAGCAAGCTCGGCACCGCGCGCAAAATGTCGGATCTGGGCGTAACGACGCATATCGCGGCGATGAAGGTAAAGGATGTCTTGCTAAAAATTGCGGCGGGCGAAAGGGTCGGCACCACCATCCTGCCCCGCAAAAAGAAGTCGAACCTGAAAAAATGGATCGCCTTCGATGCGGGCCGCAAAAGCGGCGTCATCCGCGTCAATGCGCAGCTATTCGCCTTGCTGAAGGATGGCGGGCGCGTGATGAGCCTGCTGCCCGTCGGCATCAAATCCTTCACCGGTACATTTGAAAAAGGCGACATGATTGAAATCGCCGACCCCGAAGGCAACAGGATCGGCGTGGGCATCGCACGCTATAACGCCGAAAAATTGCGCGAACATCTGGGCCAGAAAAACCGTCCCGAATTCATCCATTACGACCATCTGCATATCAACACGGCGGAAACGGGCCATGACTGACGTCACCGGGCAGCTGCAGGCTGCACGCAATGCGACCTATGCGCTGGCCGCGCTCGGCGACGCGCAGCGCAACGACCTGCTGCAAACGCTCTCTGAAACCTTGCTGGCCGATCAGGCGCGGATACTTGCTGAAAACGATAAAGACCTCGCCCGGATGCCGAAAGACGATCCGCGCTACGACCGCCTGCAATTGACACCGCAGCGGCTGACGGGCATCGCCACCGACATCAAAACGGTCGCTGGCCTGCCCTGCCCGCTCGGACAAGTGCAGCTGGAACGCGACATGCCGAACGGATTGCATATAGAACGCATCGCTGTGCCGCTGGGGGTAGTAGGCGCTATCTACGAATCCCGCCCGAATGTGACTGTGGATGTTTTTGCGCTTTGCTTTAAAGCCGGGAATGCCTGCGCCCTGAAAGGCGGCAAGGAAGCCCATCACAGCAATGCCGCATTAATGGCCTGTATTACAAAGGCTCTGTCGAAACACGGCATCGAGGCGGGTGCCGCCTGCCTGCTGCCGCCGGAGCGCGCCGCCGCTGAAACATTGATGAACGCGACCGGATTGGTGGATGTGCTGATCCCGCGCGGCAGCCAGGGGTTGATCGACGCCGTGCGTAAAAATTCACGTGTGCCGGTGATCGAAACAGGCGCCGGAATCGTTCATACCTATTTCGACGCCACAGGTGATGTCAAAAAAGGCCAGAAGATCGTTCATAACGCCAAGACGCGCCGCGTGAGCGTCTGCAATGCGCTCGATACACTTGTCGTCCATGAAAGCCGCATCGCAGACCTTTACGACCTTGTCTCTGCGATGGCAGCGAAGGATGTCGAGATATTCGCGGATACTGCGGCCTATCAATCCCTGACGGGAAAATACCCCGCGCAGCTGCTGCATGCCGCGACAGAAGAAAGCTTCGGCCGCGAATTCCTGTCGTATAAAATGTCGGTCAAAACAGTGCCCTCGCTGGATGCCGCGCTTAAGCATATCCGCGACCATTCTTCGCGCCATAGCGAGGCGATTGTTTCGGAACACAAACCCTCCATCGACCGTTTTCTGGCCGAAGTGGATGCCGCTGCCGTCTATGCCAATGCCTCGACCGCCTTCACCGACGGCGGCCAGTTTGGCATGGGAGCGGAGATTGGCATCAGTACACAAAAACTCCATGCGCGCGGCCCGATGGGGCTGGAAGCGCTGACGAGTTATAAATGGGTGGTGCGGGGCGATGGGCAGACACGGGAATAAGCAGTCCGCGAACGGGCATCCAGATACGCTGGCGCCTCTTTCCGCCAATATACGCCTGTTGGGCGGCATCCTGGGCGAAACGATTACATTATTCGAAGGCAAAAGAATTTTCGACAAGGTCGAAACCCTGCGCCGCCTGTCGCAGAAAAGCCGCCTTGGCGATAAAAATGCCGCGAAATCCATCGAAAAAGAATTGCACGGGCTGAGCCATGCGGAGAAATATAAAATCGCCAAGGCTTTCACCGAGTTCCTGCGCCTTGCCAATCTCTGCGAACAGGTCCATCGCATCCGCCGGCGCAATGAATACCGCCGCGAAGGCAAGGACGCGCAACGCGCATCGCCCTATGAAACATTCGAGCGGCTGCGCAAACGCGGCATTTCGAAAAAGACCATCCACGACGCGATGCGCCACGTGCAGATCGACCTTGTGCTGACCGCGCATCCCACAGAAGCCATGCGCCCGCAGGCCGTGCGCGCCTACCGCGATTTATCCATTTCCCTTCTGAAACTCGACACCGGCGGGCTTGCGCCATACGAGCAGGAAGTGGAAATGCGCAACATCACCTCTATCGTCACGCAAATGTGGCTGTCCGGCGCGGTGCGCGACCGCAAACCCACGCCCGTCGATGAAGCACGCTATGGCCTTGAAGTGGCGGAGCGTATTCTGTGGCGCGCCATCCCCGATTTTCACCATTTGATGAGCGCCGCCTATAAACAATGCGTCGGCGATATGTCGCAGCTTTATCCGCGCCCGATCCGCTTTGGCACATGGATGGGCGGTGACCGCGACGGGCACCCGGGCGTTACCGGCAAGATTACACGCAAAGTGCTGCGCGAGGCCTCCGCCGCCGCGACGAAACGCTACCTTGTGGCGCTCGAAAGCCTTCGGGAAACCTTTGCCTTTGATAAAGACAAAGGCAGCGCCGATATCCAGAAATTCTGCCTTGCCAAAATCCACGAAGCCGAAAGCCGCCTGCGGGATTTCCGCCGCGACCTGACGGGCCTGACGCGGAACGAGCTGTTGGAGATTTTTTACGAGATTCAGGCGTATCTGGCGGAACACAAAGCCGATGCGCTGGGCCGCGTGCCCTTGCAGGAGTTGATCTGGCGTGTACGGGTCTTCGGCCTTTGCTTCCTGAAAATGGATATCCGCCAAAGCGCGGACCGTCATGCCTCGGCGGTCGAGGAAATTCTGGGCGCTGCTTATGCCCATGCGCCCGATGACAGAAAAACCGCGCTTCTTGAAAAGGCAATACGCGGCAAAAAACACGCCCTGCCTGAGACATTATCGCCCGCAACCGCCGAAGTGCTGGATACCTTGCGCGTCTATAACGAATTTCCGCCCGAGTTTTTCGGACCGTATATCATATCAATGGCCGAAAACGTGACGGACATTCTGGGTGTCCAGTTTCTCATGAAGGCGGCAGGCGTTACGCAGAACGTACCGATCAGCCCGCTGTTTGAAACCCCAGCATCTCTGAAAAATGCCTGCAACGTCATGGAGGCGCTCTACAAACTGCCCGTTTACCGCAAACATACCGGCACGGAGCAGCAGATCATGGTCGGTTATTCCGATTCATCAAAACGGGGCGGGTATCTGGCGGCTGCATGGGAAATTTACGGGCTGCAGTCAGCACTGCTGGCGATCGGTAAGAAGCATAAACTTCACACCACCTTCTTTCACGGCCGCGGCGGCAGCGTCGCACGCGGCGGCGGGCCGATAGAAACGGCGCTGCTGGCATTGCCGCGCCCGCTTGAGACGAAAAGCATCCGCGTAACCGAACAGGGCGAGGCTATTGATTCAAAATTCGGCCTGCCGGCCGTGGCGGAGCGCACCATGGAGCTTTATCTTTCCGGTTTTCTGGAGGCCGTGCTGTCAAAACCGCACAAACGCAACCCCGCATGGGATAAAACCATGCAGCGCATGGCCGACATATCGGAAAAAGCGTTCCGCAAGACAGTCTATGAAACACCCGATTTCATGGCGCATTTTTCACAGCTGACCCCCGCGCCCGAACTGGGCCTGTTGAAAATCGGCAGCCGCCCCGGTCGCCGCAAAAAAGGCGGCGCGCTGGAAAGCATGCGCGCGATCCCCTGGGTCTTTGGCTGGACGCAGTCGCGCACCATGCTGCCTGCCTGGCTGGGCGTGGGCGACGCGCTGGCGGCAGAAATCGACAACGGCAACCTGAAAATGCTGCGCGACATGTATCGCAGCTGGCCGTTTTTTCAGGCGGTCACAGATCTTGTCGAAATGGTCGTCGCAAAGGCGGATGAACAGATCACGCGTTATTATTCCGGCCTGCTGGTCGAACCCTCGCTGCAATACCTGACCGAGGAATATTTGCAACGATTGCAGACAACGGCTGATATGCTGCGCAAAGTGACCGGGCGCGACGAATTGCTGGAAAAAACACCCGTGCTGTCGCGCTCCATCCGCATCCGAACACCCTATGTCGATGTACTGAACATTTTGCAGGCGCATTTACTGAAGGAATATCGCGCCCTGCCGCATCCCCCGAAAGATTTGCGCAAGACTCTGGCGCTCACCATCGGCGGCATATCGGCAGGCATGCGCAATACGGGCTAGTTATTTCAGCCGTTCACGGCAGATTTCATACAGCATGATGCCGGTCGACACTGCAAGGTTGAGCGATTCCGCCCCCCCAGCCATCGGGATTTTCACGAGCGTCGTGCAGGCTGCCGCCGCTTCCTTTGATAATCCGCTCGATTCACTGCCCATCAGCAGCAGCAAAGGCGGCGCATACTCGGCTGCGCGGTAATCGGTTGTGGTTTGAAGATGCGTACCGACAACTCGGCCTTTCCAGTTTTTGCGCCATGCCAGAAATTCCGGCAAACTGCCCTGCGCAACCGGCACCCGAGCGAAGGAGCCCATCGTGGCGCGCACGGCCTCGGGCGACCAGGGATCGCAGGTATCGCCCAGCAGCAGAACGCCATCGGCCTTTACGGCATCGGCGGTGCGGATGATGGTGCCAAGGTTGCCGGGGTCGCGTATCCCCTCAAGCCCCACCCAGAAGCCGGATGTGACGGATGAAATGGCGGCGGTCTTCAGCTTGAACGCCCCGATCACCGCCTGCGCATTATCGCGCTGCGTGATGCGGCTGAGCAGCTCATCGTTCAATTCCAATGTTTCTTTGGCCTTGCCTGTCAGCCCTGCCGCATCCCGCGCGCCGCGGGCAGAATAAGCAAGCGTATCAAGGACAAAACCACCCGCCAGCGCATCCTGCACATGGCGCAGGCCTTCGACGAGGAACACGCCTTCCTCGTCCCGATACTTTTTGGCCGAGAGGGAGCGCAACCGCTTGACGGCGGGGTTGGCGGCGCTGGTGATTGTTTTTCCGGTTTCGGCCATGTTTTCTCTAATCTTTCAACCTATTACACCATGCGCAGCGGCTTCGCGCAACGCTGGTTGAATGCTTAAATCCTTCCCCTTTGACCTTGTTGATGTCATAACCATCAGCCTGAAGGACAAGGGATTCATGCTCACCATCAACAACCTGACATATAAAGTAGGATCGCGCACGCTGATCGAGGATTCCAGCGTGAACGTCATGGACGGCTGGAAAGTCGGCCTGATCGGGCAGAACGGCACGGGCAAATCGACCCTGTTCAAGCTGATCGCAGGCGAGTTGCATGCCGATGCCGGCACCATCAGCCTGTCGCAGCGCCAGCGTTTCGGCATGGTGCGTCAGGATATCGAGGATACCGACACCCCGCTTATCGACATGGTCGTGAACGCGCACGAAGAAATGTCCGCGCTGATGAAGGCGACCGAGACGGAAGAAGACCCCAACAAGCTGGGCGATATCTATGCCCGCCTGATCGAACTCGACGCCTATGCCGCGCCGTCGAAGGCCGCCATCCTGCTGACAGGCCTTGGCTTCAAAGACCACCAGCTGTATGAGCCGTTCTCGTCCTTCTCCGGCGGCTGGCGCATGCGCGTGGCGCTGGCGGCGGCGCTGTTCGTCGAGCCTGATTTCCTGCTGCTCGACGAGCCGACCAACCACCTGGACCTTGAAGCGATCATGTGGCTGGAAACCTATCTTTCAAACTATCCGCATACGCTGATGGTTATTTCGCATGACCGCGAATTGCTGAACAAATGCATCGACCATGTCATCCATATCGACAAGCAGAAACTGGTCGCCTATACCGGCAACTACGACACCTTCGAGCGTGAACGCGCCGCCAAGATCGGCGTGCAGCAAAAGATGTTTGAAAAGCAGCAGGCGCAGCGTGCGCATATGCAGGCTTTCGTCGATCGTTTCCGCGCCTCTGCCGCCAAGGCCGCGCAGGCGCAGAGCCGCATCAAGGCGTTGGAGCGCATGGATCTGGTCGATGAAGTGATGATGGAGCGCGCCGTGCGATTCACATTCCCCTCGCCGGAAAAATTGTCGCCGCCACTGATCGCCATCCGCCATGTGGATGTGGGCTATACCGAAGGCAAGCCCATCGTCCGCAAGATCCACGAAAATATCGATACCGACGACCGCATCGCGCTGCTGGGCGCGAACGGTAACGGCAAATCGACCATGATGAAGCTGATTGCCGGGAAACTCAGCCCTATGCAGGGCGAAATGGTGCGGTCCGGCAAGCTGCGCATCGGTTATTTCTCGCAGCACCAGACGGAAGAGCTGGACGTCAATTCCACGCCGTTCCAGGAAATGGCACGCCTGACGAAGCAAAAGACGGGCGACTATAAAGAACATATCGTCCGCGCGGTGCTGGGCGCTTTCGGATTCTCGAAAAACCTGGCCGACAACCCGATCAGCTCGCTCAGCGGCGGCGAAAAAGCCCGCCTGTTGTTCGCCTTCATGAGCTTTGACAAGCCGCATTTGCTGCTGCTCGACGAACCGACCAACCATTTGGACATGGAAGCCCGTGAAGCCCTGGTGCAGGCGCTGAACAATTACGACGGCGCGATCGTTATCGTCAGCCACGACCCGATCATGGTGGAGCGTGTGGCCGACCGGTTATGGCTGGTGAAGGACGGCGCTTGCCAGAATTTCAACGGCGACCTTGACGATTATCGCGACTTTATCCTGAAATCGCGCCGCGAAGAGCGCAAGGAAGAGAAAGAAAAGCGCGCTAAGGAAGCGAAAGAAACAAAAACCGTTTCCGCTCCCGCACCCAAGAACGACAAGAAAGTCGCGGAAGCCGAAAAGGCCGTCGCAAAACTGTCGAAGGAAAAAGAACGCCTCGAAGGCCTGATGGCGCTGCCGGAATATTACAACAATCCGCAGAAGATCAAGGAAACCAAGGCGACCTACGCGACCGTCCTGAAAGACCTTGAGAAGCAGGAATCTATCTGGCTGGAGGCGCAGGAAGCGCAGGAACAGGCAGCCGGATAATGGCATCCGTTGCCGTCATCGGCGGCGGCCCCGCCGGATTGATCGCCGCAGAAAAGCTGGCGGAAGCAGGCATCAGCGTCACCGTCTATGACCGCAAACCCTCGCTTGCCCGCAAATTTCTGATGGCAGGGCGCGGGGGTCTCAATCTGACCCATTCGGAAGACTTAGCGGCATTCCTTTCGCGCTACGGCACCGCCGAAAAACATCTTGCCCCTTACATCAACACCTTCACGCCCACAGCCTTGCGCGACTGGTGCGAAGGATTGGGCGAACCGGTTTTCGTCGGCTCCAGCGGCCGCGTGTTCCCGAAAAGCATGAAGGCATCGCCCCTGCTGCGCGCGTGGCAGCAGCGTCTTGCCAAGCTCGGCGTCGAATTTCGTCTGCAATACGACTGGCGCGGCTGGGATAGTAATGGCGCGCTAGTTTTCAGCAATCCGGACGGCGTGACAGAAACCGTGACCCCGGATGCGACGTTGCTTGCACTCGGTGGGGCGTCATGGCCGCGCCTTGGCTCGGACGGCAGTTGGGTAAAGCACCTTGCCGCCAGCAAAATCAGAGTCAATCCGCTTCGCCCCTCCAATTGCGGGTTCACCGTTCCGTGGCCGGATGTTTTCCGCGCGAAATATGCGGGACAGCCAGTTAAACCAGTTGCCCTGTCGTTTGACGGGCAGCGCGTTGCCGGTGAAGCGATGCTGACCGATAAAGGCATCGAAGGCGGCGCGGTATATGCCCTGTCGGCCGCCTTGCGCGAAGCAATAGCAAAAAATGGCAGCGCACAACTGCACATCGACCTGAAACCCGGGCTGGAACAACCTGAACTGGCAAACCGGCTGGCGGAATCACGGCGCGGGCGCAGCCTGTCGAATTTCCTGCGGCAGGAAGCCGCGCTGTCGCCTGCCGCCATCGGATTGCTGCAGGAAAACCAGTCGGCCAAAAACCTGCCGCCTGACGCGCTTGCCGCACTTATCAAATCATTCCCCGTCAATCTAACCGGCACCTTCGATATCGACCGTGCGATTTCAAGCGCGGGCGGCATCGCATGGGAAGAGGTTGATGAAAACCTGATGCTGCGCCGCATGCCTGCTGTGTTTGCTGCAGGCGAAATGCTGGACTGGGAAGCCCCCACCGGCGGATATTTACTACAGGCCTGCTTCAGCACCGGGATTGCCGCCGCACAGGGCATCTTGCTGTTTTTAAAAGACAAATAGCCAATCACGGGCTCACTTATTGGTACGTAAGGACTTATTTACCCTTTTCAGGGAGAATAGGAATACGCGGTTGAATCGAATGCCGCGAAAACAATGATTTAGCCCTGAAAAGAAAAATGCCCCAGCCACAGACCAATCCCGCCTCAAAATGCATGAACGTCCTGCGCTCCGCTTGTCTGGCGATGGCGATTTTGTGCACACAGGGCTGCGCCGGCAGCGCGCCCGTTCCCGGCGGGACGACGGCGGTCAACCAGCCCTATTTCAATTCCGGCAACGATCTTAAAACCCGCGTCGATAAACTGTCGCCAGGCATGAGCGAGGAAGAGGCCCTGAATACGCTTGGCGTTAAAAAAGCTCAGATGACACTGCTTGACCGCATCGGCATCCGCAAGGCGCTCTTCGGCGGCGAAAACTCGCCATTGCCCGGCACGCCCGAAGAACAGATGGAAATTTACACGATCATTCAGGAAAGCATCGGCTATAAACTGGATTACAAGGACACTTACCGCAAGCACGGGTTGTCATCGCCCATCCGCCTCCAGACCGATGAAAAGGGCGTCAGCTACAGCGTCACGATGGTCTTCCACGACGGCGCGCTGCTGGAAAAACCGGTGTTATCGGGCGGGCCGATCAACGACACCGACAGCACGACCATTTTCGACTTCCTGAACCCCGGGACGGCCATCGGCCTTGTCGACTGATCGCCGAAGTGGTGTTTTAACGCCACAACCCGCGTGATCTGCGGTAAAGCAGCGATAACATAGTTGTCTTTCTTGCGGGAAACGGCAAAGATTTGCCCATTAAGAACGATTCTTGCCCGGGTTTCCGCACATGTTCGCCACCGCCCCCTCTGCCGCAACAGCCTACAAACGCGTTCCGCGCACGCCGGACAAACCGTGGGCGTTTATCCGCTATGTACTGAAACATTGTTCGGCGGCCATGAAATGGCGCGCGGTTGCGGCAGTCCTGTGCGAAATTATTGCAACCGTCTGCGATACGCTGGTCACCTGGGTGCTGGGCCGCATCGTGGGCGTCACGTCGAATGGCGGGCCCGATCTTTGGAAAAATATCGTGTTCGAACTCGGCCTGCTGGCGGGGCTCTGGACGATCCGCAACGCCGCATATCGCGGGCGCGAATGGATGGAGCGCATTTATGTGCCTGAACTGCTGAACACCACGCGCACGCTGCTGTTCGCCCGACTGATCCAGCAAAGCCAGTCCTTCCTGCATGCAAATTTCGCGGGTGTTCTGGCGAACCATGTGCGCCGCGCGGGCGACGTCATCAGCTCGCTGCGCGACAAGGTGCAATACAACATCATGTCGCTGCTGGTGCGTTTCATCACCGGCGGCGCGCTGCTGTGGAGCATCACGCCGCTGTTCGCGCTTTTCGTCCCTGCCTTTATCGTCGTCGGCATGATCTGCGCCGTGCTGACCGCGCCGAAATGGACGGCGCTTTCCGCGAACCATGCCGAAAAATCATCCCGCCTGACCGGCTATATCGTCGATAGCACGACTAACCTGTCGATCGTGCAGCAGAATGTCGGCTGGCGCGAGGAACTGTCGCGCCTCGACATCGCGCAGGAAGAAATGACGGAGACATTCCGGGCGCGTTACCGCTATGTCAGCATTTTCTGGGGCACGTTTGACTTGATCATGACGTTCTTCCTGTGCGGCTTCATGGCGCTTGTCGTCTATGGCTGGCAGCAGGGTCAGGTGAACACGGCGCAGCTGGCCATGACGGTCGGCCTTGCCATGAACATGTTCGGCGCATTGGCCGGCACGGTCAGCCTGCTGAGCCAGAAATTCGACGATATCGGCATTTTGCAGGAATCGCTGCAAAAAATCTCCACCCCGCTCAGCGTCATCGACAAACCGCAGGCGCCCGACCTCGATATCGCGCAGGGCGAAATCGAATTCCGCAACGTCGATTTCAGCTATGTGCCCGGCCAGCCCGTTTTCACCGGCCTGAACCTGAAGATCAAGGCCGGCCAGAAAGTCGGCTTCGTCGGTGTCAGCGGCGCCGGAAAAACGACAATCTGCCAGATCCTTTTACGCGCCTATGACGTTCAGGGCGGCGGCATTTATATCGACGGCCAGAACATCGCCGAAGTGACCCAGGACAGCCTGCATGCCGCTATTTCCGTGATACCCCAGGAGCCCGTGCTATTCCACCGCACACTCGGCGAAAACATCCGTTACGGCCGCGCGGATGCGACAGCCGATGATATCGAGGCAGCGGCAAGCGCGGCGGAGGCATCGGGATTTATCTCCACCCTGACCAAAGGCTTCGACACGCTTGTGGGCGAGCGCGGCGTAAAACTCTCGGGCGGCCAGCGCCAGCGCATCGCGATTGCACGCGCCATCATCAAAAACGCGCCGATCCTCGTGCTTGACGAAGCCACATCCGCCCTCGACAGCGAAACAGAAATGGCCATTCAGACGGCAATGACGAAGGCCATGAAGGAGCGTACGACAGTCGTGATCGCACACCGCCTTTCCACGCTCAGCCATATGGACAGGATCGTCGTCATGGAACGCGGATGTGTGATCGAGGACGGATCATTCAGGGAATTGCTGGACAAAAACGGTATTTTCGCGCGCCTGTGGAACATGCAGGCTGGCGGGTTCCTCCCCGACCAGATGCCGGTATCGGCGTAACCGTCAGGTTTTGGGGACTTCGTCCGTCAGGGCGCGCACCAGCTGGTCATGCTTGCTCTGGTAATAACGCGCGGCATCGTCCAGCTGCTGAGAGGTCGATTTGCGGTACATATCTTTTTCAGCCGCCGTCAGCTTTTCCGCGATATCGGACGCCGGTTTCTGGGCGTGACGCATCAGGGCCTTGAACAACGGGTTCTGGTCGTACATTTCCGAAGCTGCGCCATGTTCTTTCTGGTCGGTATGCATGCGCGCGCGCTCCTCGGCGTTGAGCGCCGCGACACCCTGACCATAACGTCCATCAAACCCGTGATCGCGCCCGAGATCGCCGTCGCTGCCGAACACGTCATCGACTTTCTGCTGCTGCAGTTCGCTGCCGGTGAAATCGATACCGCGCACGGTTGTCAGGATATAGTTATCGAGCAGGTCAAGATCGCCAAGTGCGCGCGGTCCGCCATTGCCGGCCGGCGGCGGTTTGACGATGTCATCGGGCTGCACGAACTCGTTGGTGTCCAGCAGGTCGAAGGTGAAGGTTTCCTGATAGGTGTATTCACCGTCAAACGCCTGAATAGTGACAGTATAGGATTTGACGGGCGTTGTTTCGTAATCCAGCGACGCGTTCACGACAAGGTCGTTGCCGTTGATCGCGAAAATGGAGGGCGAACCCACGAAACTCCAGGTAAAGCTCGTGTTATCCGGGTCGACCGCATTCAGGAAGCTTAAATGCCAACCCAGCGGCGCGTTTTCCGGGAACCAGGTGCGGCTGACATAGATATCCGAAATCGGGTCGTTGACAGGATTCACGGTGATGGCAAAAGTTTGCGCGGGCAGCACAGTCGTGCCATCGCGCAGCGCGAAGCGGAAGCTGTCGGCGACCGTTTCGCCGCCGTCATGCTCGTACCGGATCAGGCCCGCCGCCAGTTCGGCTTGCGTAAACGAAGTAATCGCAACGCCGGGGTTGGTTGAAAGCTCCAGACGTCCATGCTGCGGCTGCTGTGTTACCGCATAAATGATATTCGCATCCGTCGTATCCACATCGGTCGCATTCAGCTGCGCCGTCGTAATCGTGACCGTACCGCCTTCCAGCAGCGTGACGCCGGTATTCGCGACCAGCACGGACGGATCATCGACCGCGGTCACATCGATAGTGATCGTGTTCGGTGTCGCATCCGTATCCACGCCGCCATTCGCCGTGCCGCCGTTATCCTGCACCTGGAAGTCAAACGAAGCGTAATTCGCGCCGTTTTCGTTCAAGGCCGACAGGAACGAAAGACGGCCCGCGGCGATATCCACGGCGCTGATCACCTGACCCGCCGTCACGGCGACGCCGTTCAGCGTCAGGCTGCCGTTCAGGGGCAGCGTGTTGATCGTCACGGACAGCAGCGCATTGGCAGGACTGTCCAGAACATCGGTCAGGCCGAAATCGCCAGCCGTGAACACATGCGGAATATCTTCCAGCGTCGTCACTGTGCGGTCGGTGCCGGACGGCGCGTCGTTGACGCGCGTCACGTCAATCTGGATGCGGTTCGGCGTCTGGTCGAGGTCGAAGCCGCCATTCGCCGTGCCGCCGTCATCCTGCAACTGGAACGTAAAGCCCGAATAATTCGTGCCCGCGCCGTTCGCAACCGGCGTGAAGACCAACAGGCCCGCTGTAATATCGGCAGGATCGATAAACTGCCCTGCCGTCACGGCAAGGCCGTTCAGCGTCAGCGTGCCGCCCGCGGGCAGCGTGGCAATACGGATCGCCAGAAGGCTGTTCGCGGGTGTGTCGTTCGCGTCGCTATAGGCAAAATCCGCCAGCGTGAATGCGTAAGACGAATCTTCGAGCAGAGATACCGTCGCATTGCTGCCAATCGGCGCATCATTCACCGCCGTAACATCGAAGGTGATGGTATTGGGTGTCTGGTCGGTGTCCTGCCCTGCGTTTGCGGTGCCGCCGTTGTCGCGGACCTGGAAGGAGAAGGCGGCGTTGGCGGCGCCGTTGGCGTTGGATGCGGGGGTGAACACCAGCAGGCCGCTGTTGATGTTTGCGACGGAGATCACCTGGCCCGCAGTTACGGCGACGCCGTTCAGGCGCAGGCTGCCGGACGACGGCAGCGCGCTGATGACGACGGCGGACAGGGTGTTCGCGGGGCTGTCGTTCGGGTCGGTGAAGCCGAACTCGGCCGCGGTCATCACATGCGGCGTGTCCTCCAGCGTCGTGATGGTGGTGTCGGTGCCGGCAGGCGCGTCGTTCACGGGGGTGACGTTGATGGTCAGGGTGTTAGCGGTCGCATCGGTGTCGATGCCGCCGTTTGCCGTGCCGCCGTTGTCCCGCACCCGGAAGGTGAAGTTCGCATAGTTTGCGCCGTTCGCATCGGGCGCGGCGATAAATTGCAGCAGGCCGCCATTGATGTCGGCAACCGCAATCACCTGCCCCGCCGTGACCGCAACCCCGTTCAGCGTCAGGCTGCCGGATAAGGGCAGCGTATCGACCGTGACGGAGAGCAGCGTATTGGCCGGCACGTCGCTGTCGGTGAAGCCGAAGTTTGCGGCGGTAAAGGTGTATTGCGTATCTTCCAGCGCGGTGACGGTCGTATCCGTGCCGGCGGGCGCGTCGTTGACGGGCGTGATAGCGATGCTGAAGGTGGCGCTCGCCAGCGTCGTGGTGGCGTCGCGCAGCGCGAAGGTGAAGCTGTCGGTGGTCGATTCAAAGCTGTCATGCACATACTGGATAAGTCCCGCCGCCAGTTCGGCCTGCGTGAACGAGCTGATAGCGACACCCGGGTTCGTGGACAGCTCAAGACGTCCATGCGACGGGCCACCCGTGACGTTAAAGACGATACTGGCGGGCAGCGTATCGACGTCGGTCGCGTTCAGCTGCGCGGTCGTGATACCGACTGTGCCGCCTTCCAGCACGGTCGCGCCGGTATTGACCGCCAGCACCGGCGCGTCATCGACCGGCGTCACGTCGATCGTCATGGTGTTCGGCGAAGCGTCGAGATCAGCGCCGCCATTCGCCGTGCCGCCGTTGTCGCGCACCTGGAAGGTGAAGCTTGCATAGCCGGCGCCGTTCGCGTTCAGCGCGGGCGCAAAGCGCAGCAGGCCGCTATTGATATCGGCCGCCGTTACGGCCTGGCCCGCCGTGACCGCAACACCGTTCAGGGTCAGCGTACCGTTCACGGGCAAGGTCGTGATCGTGACCGACAGCAGCGCGTTCGCGGGCGTATCATGCGTATCCGTCAGGCCGAAGTTGGCAGCCGTGAAGGCATAGCTGGTGTCTTCCAGCGTCGTGACCGTGGTATCCGTGCCCGCGGGCGCGTCGTTCACCGGCGTCACGTTGACGGTCATGGTGTTCGGCGTCGCATCGGTATCCGCGCCGCCGTTTGCCGTGCCGCCGTCGTCCTGCACGCGGAAGGTAAAGTTCGCGTAAGCAGCGCCGTTCGCATCGACCGCAGGGGTAAAGACCAGCAGGCCCGCATTGATATCGGCGACCGTGACGAGTGCGCCGGCCGTCACGGCGACGCCGTTCAGGGTCAGCGCGCCGGCTGCCGGCAGGGTCGAGATCACGACCGAGGAGAACAGGTTGGCGGGGCTGTCGCCGGCATCCGTAAAGCCGAAGTTCGCGGCTGTAAAGGCGTAAGGCGTATCCTCCAGCGTCGTGACCGCCGTATCCGCGCCCGCAGGCGCGTCGTTGACAGAGGTCACGTTGAAAGTGATCGTATTGGGCGACTGGTCGGTGTCCTGGCCGCCGAACGCCGTGCCGCCGTTATCGCGCACCTGGAAGGTGAAGGCCGCATAGGCGTTACCGTTCGCGTTCAGCGCGGGTGTGAACACCAGCAAGCCGCTGTTGATATTCGCAGCCGACACCACCTGCCCCGCCGTCACAGCGACGCCGTTCAACCGCAGCGTGCCCGCCGTAGGCAGCGTCGTGATCACGACCGCCGACAGCGCGTTCGCGGGCGTATCGTTCGGATCCGTAAAGCCGAACTCCGCCGCCGTCATCACATGCGGCGTATCCTCCAGCGTCGTGATCGTATTATCCGCGCCCGCAGGCGCGTCGTTCACCGACGTCACGTTGATCGTCATCGTGTTCGGCGTCGGATCCAGATCCACGCCGCCGTTCGCTATCCCACCGTTATCCTGGACCTGGAATGTGAAGGAGGCGTAGTTGGTGCC
>JADYYV010000303.1 GCA_020853455.1 Alphaproteobacteria bacterium
GGTGTTTTATCACGACATCAAGGTCGGCTTCGATGCGGGCGTTGTTGTTGAAAATCAGGTTGGCGGCATAGGGCGCGATTTTGGCGGCGGGGTTGTCGCGCTTCATTTTCGCGATGCCGTTATCAATCTCGGTCAGCCAGTCGTCATAGCCCTGCGTGGTGTATTGGCCAAAGGCGGGGATCGATCCCACGATGCCTTCACGCACGGAAGCCAGCACCAGTTCGGGCACGGACTTAAGGAAGAGGGGTGCGACGATCAACGGCAACGAAGTTGCGTCTTTCAGTCGTTGCGTCACATCTGCGTTTGCTGCCATGCAAAAACACTAACGGGATTATGGTATGTCGTCAAATGATTCCTGCGAGCAGCAGGGACTGCAGCGAAGCCTTGTAATAAACGAAAAGGCGTTTCTGGAACGGGTAGAGCGTCCACACCTTCAGGCTCTGCGCGGGCTGCCAGCCGTCGCCCAGGCGGAATTTGTTGGAGGTGACCAGCGTGCCGGGCTTCAGCTCGTCATGCAGTTTCTTGCCGAGTTTATCGAGCTGGTAGAAAAACAGCACCACGGCGCTGGCGTCGCGGATGTCATGCGTGAACACATCGGCGTGTTTGTAATCGAGGTTGGCGATCTTCAGCTGTTTCTTCATCAGCATCGACCAGTCATAGGACGGGCCGGAAATTTCGACGCCGATGACTTTCGCCTGCGGCATCGCGCGCGCGATTTGCCGGGCGAACAGCCCGTTGCCGGAACCAAGGTCGTAAATGATATAGGGCTGCGTGCGGTCGGGGCGCGCGGCTTCGTGTTCCTGCAGCAGGCTGATGATTTTTTTGCGGATGGCGGGGGCGGTGCGGATATTGGGGATGCCGCGGTTGAACACCAGAATATTCACGTTCCACAGCAGCAGGGCGAGCGTGACGACGAACAGCACATCCAAAAACAGCTCGATCGCCACAAACCCTCCGCAAATGAAACGCCGCCTTCCGATTATAGCCGGAAAGCGGCGTCACACGGTCAACTATATTAAAGTTATTTCCATTTCACGGGCTTGGGGTTCAGCGTCTCGTTGCCCATCTGGTGCCAGTAGGGGTAAACGGGGGTTTTCGCCGATGCCTTGTCGAGCAGTTCCACCTGTTCTTTCGTCAGGTTCCAGCCGGTGGCGGCAAGGTTCTGTTTCAGCTGTTCCTCGTTCCGCGCGCCCATGACGACGTTGGACACGCCGGGGCGTTGCAGCAGCCAGTTGAGCGCCACCTGCGCGACCGTCTTGCCGGTATCCTTCGCCACCGCATCCAGCGCGTCGACGACGGTGTAGAGGTATTCGTCATCCACCTCCGGCCCGTGATCGCCGCCGCCATTGGCGATGCGGCCTTCCTTGGGCTTCTCGCCGCGGCGGATCTTGCCGGTCAGGCGGCCCCAGCCGAGCGGGCTCCAGACCATCGTGCCCAGACCCTGGTCGAGGTTGGCGGGCATCAGCTCCCATTCGTAATCGCGGCCGATGAGGGAATAGTAACCCTGATACGACACATATTTCGACCAGCCGTATTTTTCCGCGACGTTCTGCGATTTCACGACCTGCCAGCCGGAGAAGTTCGACGCGCCGATATAGCGCACCTTGCCGGCCTTCACGAGGTCATTGAGCGTGGACATCGTTTCTTCCACAGGCGTCACGCCGTCGAAGCCGTGCATGAAATACAGGTCGATGTAATCGGTGCCGAGGCGTTTCAGGCTGTCGTCGCATTGTTTCAGCAGCTGGTGGCGCGACGATCCCTGATCGTTCGGGCCTTCGCCCATCGGGAAGGTCGCCTTGGTCGCGACCAGCACCTTGTCGCGCCGTCCCTTGATCGCGCCGCCCAATACTTCTTCCGACGCGCCGCCGGAATAGATGTTCGCGGTGTCGAAGAAATTCATGCCGGCATCAAGGCAGACATCGACAAGGCGCGTGGCCTCTTTCACATCCGTCGTGCCCCATTTGGCGAAAAATTCGCCCTTGCCGCCGAAGGTGCCGGTGCCAAGGCTGAGGACGGGGACTTTCAGGCCGGAGCGGCCAAGCTGGCGGTATTCCATGAGGAGTGTTCCTTGATGATGCTTGTTGAGACGCGTCCCTAACGTAATGGCGGGGGCGCGTGGATCAAGGCCGTCAGATGAATTATTTTATTGTCATATCCGCGTTTATCCCCTCTCCCTTTGGGGAGTGGTGCAGATCATCCGCGCCGAAACCTTGCACGCGCAGGGGCTGTCACGGGTTTGTCGGTGGAAAGACCGGTTTGCAGGTAATCGTTCATTTCCCGCTTCGCCTTTTCGGCGCGGCGGCGGTCGTCGACCCCGGCAAGGCGCGTTTCGATGGCGTCGATCGCCGCGTCTTCGTCGTCCTGACGCTTCAGGATCTGCGGCGACTGCTTGCGCTGACGGTCGAGCGCGATGAGCGCAAGGCGCGTTTGCTCGCGCATGCCGTTCGCAAGGCCGGCCATCTTCATTTCCGATTTCTGCATCAGGTTGAACATGGCGGTCAGCCGGCCGTTGTCCTGCAGGATGCTTTGCAGCATGCCGCGCTGGTCGGCCGCGCGTTCGCGCAATACCTTGATGCTCAGCCGCGCGGAACTGTCGTGCCGCGTGTTCACCGCGTCGCCCTTTTGCGCCACCAGCTCCATCACGTTCGCCACGTTTTTCAGCAGTCCGGAATTCGCGACCTTGTCGAATTCCGCGCTGATGGTATCGAGTTGCACCTTGTAATTCCGTTTCAGCGCGGCGTATTGCCCCATCATGACGCTGTCGCCGCTGGCGGCGGATGAAATGCGCGCGGCCTTTTCGTCGTCCGTCAGCGCGGCGTCCTGCGCGACCTGCGCGATGGTGCTGTCGTCCGTCATGGCGATACTTTCGCCTTGCTAAAACGCGCCGTCGTGGGGACGGTGAGGGGCCTGGTGCCGGTGGTCAGCCCCGCGTCGAGATATTTGTGGAACATCTTTCTCTCCAGCCGCGCCTGCTGCTGGCCCGCGATTGTGTCGAGCTGTTTGTCGATATTGTTCAGGATCGCTTCGACGCTGTCCTGTATGTTGGCGTAGAAAGCCGGATCGCGGGTGTTGCCGAGGAAGCGCAGCACGGCGCGCGATTCCTCGACGATGATGGAGGGCAGGTGCGCGGCCTTTTCCTCCGCCGCCAGAATGCTTGTGTAAACCGCCGTCAGTTCCGTATTGGGCGCGGACATATCCGCCAGAATTTTCCGCTCCTCCGCAAGTTTCAGGCGCAGCGCGGCGGATTTAACGCGCAGCGGCGCGTTTTCCGATACGTCATCGTCGGTCTTGTATGCCGCCGCTTCCGCCGCCATCGGCTCCACGCGCGTGACAAGGCTCGACTCGCGGATCTTGCGGGCCTGATCATCCAGCGCCTTGTACCGCGCCGTGATGGGCCGCTTGAACTGGTAATACGGCTCCAGCTCCTGCACCTTCGAGGCGCCGGGCAGGCAGTCGGCCAGCAGGTCGTCAATCGCCGCCGCCATTTTTTCTGCGCGCTGCTCCGCCGTCAGCGCCGCGTCGTTGAACATGTCGCTGAAAATATTTTTCGCATCCGTCGTCATGACGGGACCCGCCGGAAACGCGCGGGGCGGGGTGCGGCCACGGGCTTATCGGTTGATAAACGGCTGCCGTCCAGAAAGTCGCGCATTTCGTTCTTTTCGTTCTCGCGGCGGTGGTGGTCGCGCACATCGCTCAGCATGTTCCATACCATGCCGATCGCATCCGATACGTCCTGCAGCCGGTCTTCGATTTTTTGCGCGTCTTTGTCGATATTGCCAAGCGCGATCAGCGCGAGGCGGCTGTCCTCCCGCATGCCGTTGGCAAGGCCGATCATGGTTTTTTCGGCGGCCTGCAGCAGCGTGAAGGTATCGGTCAGCGGCTTGATTTCCGCGCGGATGTCCAGCAGCACGCCGCGGTCTTCCGCCACGCGGGTTTCAAAACCCTGCAGGCTGCGGGTATGGTCCTCCCGCTCGCCGGCGGCAAGCCCGTCGGCCATGATGGTTTCGGCCACCTGTTCCACTTCCGACAGCAGCGGCGATTTCAGCAGCTTTTCCGCGTCGTCTTTCAGCGCCTGCAGTTTCTTTTTGAACGTGTTTTTCAGCGTGGAGTATTCGCCCATGCGCTGCGTGTTGCCGCTGGCGGCGAAGGACATTTCCGCCGCTTTTTCTGCCGCTGTCAGCGCGGCGTCGTTGAACGTGTCGGTGATGCTGCGCGAAGCCATGTCAGGGTCCCTTCCGGAAGCGCGCGGTCGCGGGCGCGGCGAGGGGCTTGCCGGTGGCGGGGCCGGCATCGAGGTATTGCGCCAGTTCGGCCAGCAGTTTCGCGGGTTTTTCATCCTGCGCCCTGACGGTTTTTTCCAGCGCGCGCTGCGCAAGGTCGAGGTATTTGTCGCGGATGCCCTCCGTCGCTTCCTCCAGCTGGTGCAGCGTGCTTTGGTCCAGAAGCTTGTCATGCGTCTGGCGCGTGCGGAGTTTGCCGTCCTGCGGGAAGCGGTGCATGCCTTTTTCGGCCATGCCGATCGCGGACGATGTCTGCGTCATGACGATGCGTTCCATATCCAGCTGCGCGGTCAGCCTGGCGCCGGCGGCGACTTTTTCCGCCATCGCGTCGAGCGTCGATTTTACCGCATCGGCGTCGAATGTCTTGTCGTCCAGCTGGCGGGCGAGTTTTTTATAGAGGTCGGCGATTTCCGGGTTTTGCAGCTGTGCGCGTATCGCGTCGCGGTGCGCATCGACGGCGGCGTCCCATTCGGCGCGGAAATCGCGGTAGGCGTCCCTGGCGGGCGCGCCGGAATTATACAGCGCCGCCGCTTCGGTTGCGCGCTTCACGTTGTCCTTGACCGCGTCGTTGAAAATATCGCGGAAATTTTGCGCGGAAACCGTCATCGCTGCGGCTCCGCCTTGCGCTTGAAGCGCGCGGTCGCGGGCGCGGCCAGCGGTTCCGCCGTGACGAAGCCGCTGCCCAGATAGGCGTTGAAGGCGTTGCGCGCCGTTTGTTCCTGCAGCTGCGTGTCGGCGTTCAGGCTGTCGATGCGGCGCGTCGCGTCGTCCTTGATGCGCGCATAGGTGGAATTGCGGCCGCGGCGCACGCGGTCGATGCTGCCCGTCAGCGAGGTGTCCTGCAGTTTTTGCAGCGTGGCGCGCGTGTCATCGACCGTCCAGTTGACGAGGTTTTCGATTTTCCCCTCCGCCACCGATAGCGCGGAAAAAACCGCGCGCAAAGCGTCGTTTTCGGCGTAATGGTCTTTCGTCGCCTGTTCGTTGGCTTCGACCTTGGCGGCCAGCGCGTCCAGCCCCTGCGCGATATTTTCCGCGTCCTGCGGCATGTTGCGCTGGAAATCGGTCAGAGATTTTTCAAGTTCCGACTGGTTCAGCAGCACCTCGCCCTGCGCGGCATGGGCGTCGTAACGCTGTTGCAGCCGGCGGCGGAACACATCATAGGCGGAATGGGCGGCTGTATTGTCGTTATGCGCCTGCGCGATGCGCTGCCCCTGCGCCGTCGTCGCCAGCGATGCGTCGTTCAGGATATCGTCGAAAAACTGCGCGGAAATGTTCATGGCGTTTTCTTGCGGAATTTGGCGGTGACGGGCGCGGGCATGGGTGCTGCGACGGCGGGGCGCGATTTCAGGTAATCGCCGAAGGCGGCCTTTTCCGCCTTTTCCGCGTTGTCGGCTTCGATTGCGCGCAGCAGGCCTTCAAGATCGCTGACGGTTTTTTCCTGCATGTGAAAACCGGTTTCTGCGGCGGCCATCTGGCCGTGATACTGCATCAGGTATCCCTTGGCGTCCTGCGTGTGGCGCTGCGTTTCGGAATCAAATCCGTCCATCTTCGCTTCGGCAATCGCAAGGATGTTGAACAGCTGCGACAGGGAATCCAGCTCCGGCTTCAGCCGCTCGACGTCGAATTTTTCGACCACGGCCTGCATTTTCAGCGCGGCGAGTTTTTTCTGCTCCGCCGTCACTTCGGCGGGGGTCAGCGCGCCGCCGCTATGCCCGATCAGGTCGTTGATCTCCATCAGCTGTTGCATCAGGCGCGACTGGCCGAGCGTGATTGCCTTGGTCATCGCGACGCTGGCGCGATCGTCCTGCGTCTGCTTGAATGTCATGTAATCGGCGGCGTTCTGCGCATTGGCGTTGAACGCATTCGCCGTCATATCCGCCCGCTCGGTCAGGCCCAGATGCCCCGCGAAAACAATCGCTGCGTAATCCTTCATGGCTGCCCCCGTTTCGCGCCGAAGCTGGCGGTGCGGGGCGCGGTGGTGCGCGCGCCCGTGCCGCCCTGAATGTAACCGGCGACTTTTTTCGTGCGGGCGCGGCTTTCGTTGTTTTCCTGCATCTGCTGCAGTTGCGTGCGCGCGGTGTCGAGCGTGCCGTCCAGCGCGGTCAGGCCGTCGCCATGCGATGCCAGGCGCGCAATCTGGCCCTTGATCGCGGTTTTCGTTTTTTCGGTTTCCTGCAGATGCGGCTGCGGATAGCCCTTCATCGCGCCTTCGGCGGTGGACAGGATGATGAAGGTGTTATGCAGCGTGGCGGCGTCGTCCTGCAGCGCGGCGGCGTCGATTTTTTCCTGCAGCGCGCGGCGGCGCAGGCGGTCGAGCGTTTCGCGCAGCGACTGGATCATGCCGTCATCGGCGTCTTTGCGCGCGGCGAGTTTCTGTGCAAGCCGTGCGGCATCATCCGGCAACGTCGAATTTTCCAGCTGCAAGACGCGTTTTTCAAGCGCGTGGGCGGCGCTGAATTGCGCGGCGCGGAACGACCGGTATTCGTCGCGCCCGCCGTCGTAATCCTCCGTCACCATGCGCGCGCGCTCCAGCATGCCGAATTCGGCGGCCAGCACGTAATCGAAGCGCGTAAGCGGGGATGTGGGGGTATCGGCAGGCATTGGACAGCACCTTATAAACTGTCCGTAACTATACACTAAAATTATGAAAATATGAAGGGGTTAGTTTATAATAAAATCAATAGCTTAATTATTCGCAAGCCGAGCATTTGGCCCGCCGCCCCAATCCTCCAGCCACAGCGCCGGTTTTTCGGATTTGAAACGGGCGCAAAGCGCGATGCAGTCGCGCGCGGCCGGGCTGGCGGCTTTGTCCATCACGATCACCTCGATGCCCCGTGCGCGCATGAACTGGATGGTTTCGTCCGACGATGCGTTTTCGACATCGGCCACCACCACGCGCGGAATACCGAACTGCACGATGGTGCCGGTGCACATGAAGCAGGGCTGCAGCGTTGTGTACATCGTCGTGTTATGGCGGTTTATTCTGCGTCCCGCCGCGCGCAGCGCCGCCATTTCGCCGTGAATAACGGGGTTGCCTTCCTGCACCAGCGCGTTGTGGCCCGCGCCCAGGATGTCGCCCGTATCGTTATCGACCAGCACGCCGCCGATCGGGCAGCCGCCTTCGGTATACCCCTTGAGCGCCTGTTCATAGGCGACGCGCATGTATTTTTCGTGGTCGAGTGGCATTTCCGTTTCCTTTCCTGCTATCCTGACATTGCGCCGCGCCGCTGAAAAGCGGGGAATTATTTCAGCCCCCGCATGTTGGTCGTATAGCCGTTTTGAAAGGATATTTTACATGCGCCTGTTATTGATCGCGTTCACATTTTTTTTGGTCAGCCTGACCGGTGCGGTTGTTTTTGCGCAGGACGCGGTCAGAAATATCGACATCACGCAAGAATCCGACATCGCCGACGCAGCCGCCGTTTCCGCCATCCTTTCCACCCTCACCAAAGACGTGACCGCCTGCGCGCAGGTGAACCAACCGCCCGCCGAATGCCAGTGCAAATACAAAGACCAGCTGGGCCAGCTGAAAACCGCCTATGACGCCGCCATAAAAAAACATCCGGACTGGGCGGGCGCGATGGTCAATTACCGCACCCTCGGCCAGCGCGAAGGCACATCCCTGTCATTTGCGGGAATTGCGCAGCAATTGAATGTTTGCAAATAACCCGCGCGGGTGACCGTTTATATCTGCCTGAAATCAAAAGAAAATTTTTCACGCGCGGATTTCATGTGCGTGTTTTGCGCGGTATTTGCACGCGATTTATACCGTTTTCAGGCACAGCATGTTTTGAAATAGCGTTTA
>JADYYV010000304.1 GCA_020853455.1 Alphaproteobacteria bacterium
AGCCGCCGCCAACCGTCCAACGATCGATTTCACCGTCGTTGGTGCCAGCGAGGGCGAGACCATAGACGTTGGTGCCGATTTCAGTGTTGTACCAGGTCGCGCCGAGGTGGTAGGGACCGTTATCCCATGCCGCACCGACAACCCAGGTTTCGATTTCTGCACTTTGGCCAACGCCAGCAGCTTCTTGCACGCCGGTGTCTGCGTTCAGGTATGCAACGCCGACCGAGAAGTCGTTGAACGAAACGTTCAGGCCTGCATCCCAAGCGGAGATGTCATCGGAACCGAACGCGCCAACACCTGCAGCAGCTTCATCAGTTGCAGAAGCGGTCGAGTAACCGAGACCCGCGCTGATGCCGAAGCCTTCGAATTCGCCATCCCAACGGGCAGCGACTTCCCACAGGTCTTCATAATCGGTGGTGTTGTCAGCGATGCTTGCGCCAGCGAATGCGCCGTCAACGATACCTTGGCCAGCCTGGGGAGCGTAGGACGCGCCAGCTTGGAAGCCGTTCCATTTCGGGGTCAGGTAGGTCAGACGATCGGTGTCGCGGAAGAACGCGTTGTCGTAGCCGAGGCGGATGTTGAAGTCCAGGCCGTTCGTGCCGAGGAAGGAGTTGTTAACAACGCCATCATCCCACACGTCAGCGTTCAGAGCCTGAACGTACACGCGCATACCGTCAACGTTCGAGTCAGCCGAGGGAGCAGCAACCTGCAGGAGGTATGCAGCGCCGTCTTCGGAACCGAAGTTCACGCGGCCCCAGCCACCGGAGAAGTAAACGTATGCTTCGTCCAGGTTGCTGGCGGAATCGGGGGTGTTGGTGAAGCTGCCGGGGGTGCCGGGCAGGGGGGAGGTCACGACGCGCTGGCCGGGGCCGCCTTCGTAGCCGAGATCCAGTTCAGCGTGAACGCCAACGGTCAGGCCGCTGTCGGTCGTGGTTTCACCGGTGAAGTGAACTTCCATGTCTCGCTTGAATTCGAAGTTGCGCAGTTCGTCGTTGTTAGCGGGCGTCGAGGTTTCGTCTTGGTCGTTGAACACGGCATAACCACGGAAGTGGCCGCCGAGGTCGATTTTCAGGTCAGCTTGTGCGGGCGAAGCGAGAACTGCTGCGCCAACGATCGCGGTACCTGCGAGTAGGATCTTTTTCATTGTGTTTCCTCCAAATTGCCCCAGAGAGAATCCCCGGATGCGTTCTTGATACAAGCGACGCGGCCCCAAAAGCGGTGCATCGCCGTTACCATTGAGGAATACCCCCGTAAAGCGACACAGGTCAACCGCCGCAAGCCCTGTTTGCCGACAATGGGGGAACAGTGTTGCGTCTGTGCCACAACGGCTTTCAGTGCGGGAATGTCGTGAAATCGGCGCATTCAGGCGTTTTGCTTGGGTTTTTAACGGCCGGCCCTGCGTAAATACGCCCATGTTTACATATTGTATATATAACCATAATAGACAGCGAATACAAAGAGAAATCTTCGGCGAATCCCCGCAGGCTTTGAGAATCCATTCAATACATGCTACATCAGACATCAGGTTTCAAAGTGTGCTTCGGAGCAAAGAACATGAATTATCGCGTCATCCCTTTTATGATTGCAGCCTCGCTGGCGCTTGCCGCCTGCGGCGACATCAAGAAAGAGGCGAGCTATCCCACACCGGTCGAAGGCAGCGATAAAACCGCCTATTCCACGCAAAAGCGCGACACCATCTGGGGCGAAGGCCGCACGCTGGGCGACAAGCTGTGGGGCAGCGATGACGAAGACAAGGACGCGGGCGGCGCCGGCATCGGCGTGAACAGCTTCCTGTGGCGCGCGTCGCTGGACACCGTTTCCTTCATGCCCATGGCATCGGCCGACCCCTTTGGCGGCGTGATCCTGACCGACTGGTACGAGAACCCGGCCACCCCCGGCGAGCGCTTCAAGCTGTCAGTATATATATTGGACAAGCAGCTGCGCGCCGACGGCGTGCGCGTATCTGTGTTCAAGCAGGCGCAGGGCAAGGCCGGCTGGAAAGACGCCGCCGTAACCGACGACATGGCGACCAATATCGAAAACGCCATCCTGAGCCGCGCCCGCGAACTGCGCGTGGCCCAGTTGGGCGGCAAGCTTTAAGCATTTCAGGCGGCAATAACCCGCCCCGCAATTCCGCTTTAACGCGGGTGCGGGGCTGTACTACATTATATGTCTTATTCGAAGGGACATGAGGCGATGACCGAACACCGTTATAACGTCAAGGAAACCGAAAGCCGCTGGCAGACCGCCTGGGCTGACAAAAAGGTGTTCGAGGTCACGGAAGACCCGTCGAAGAAGAAATTCTACGCCCTTGCCATGTTCCCGTATCCGTCCGGTCGCCTGCATATGGGGCATGTGCGCAACTATACCCTGTCGGATGTGGTGGCGCGGTACAAACGCGCGATGGGTTTCAACGTGCTGAACCCGATGGGCTGGGATGCCTTCGGCCTGCCCGCCGAAAACGCGGCGATGGAAAACCAGACGCATCCGTCCAAATGGACCTACCAGAACATCGCGGTCATGAAAAACCAGATGAAGATGATGGGTCTCGCCATCGACTGGAGCCGCGAAGTCACGACCTGTGCCGCCGATTATTACCGCCATGAACAGAAATTCTTCCTCGACTTCCTGAAGAACGGTCTGGCGTACCAGAAAGAAGCCTTCGTGAACTGGGATCCGGTGGAAAACACCGTGCTGGCGAACGAACAGGTGGTGGACGGCCGCGGCTGGCGTTCCGGCGCGATCGTGGAGCGCCGCAAGCTGAAGCAATGGTTCCTGAAAATCACCGATTTCGCCGACGACCTGCTGGACGGCGTGCACAACCAGCTGCAGGGCTGGCCGGAAAAAGTGCGCATCATGCAGGAAAACTGGATCGGCAAATCGCAGGGTCTGCAATTCCGTTTCGAATATGACGGGCAGGGGGCTGCCGGCGATACGCTGGAAATTTACACCACGCGGCCCGATACGCTGTTCGGCGCGTCCTTCGTCGCGATTTCCCCGGATCACCCCGTATCGGCGGAGCTGTCGGCCGCCAATAAAGGCGTTGCGGATTTCGTGGCGCAATGCCGCGCCATCGGCACATCCGAAGCGATTGTGGAGACGGCGGAGAAAATCGGTTTTGATACCGGCCTGAAGGTAAAGCACCCGTTTATCAAGGGCGCAACCCGGCGGGTGTTCATCGCAAACTTTGTTTTGATGGATTACGGCACGGGGGCGATCTTCGGCTGCCCCGCGCATGACCAGCGCGACCTGGATTTTGCGCGCAAATATAACCTGAACGTCATCCCCGTCGTGATTCCCGATGGCGAAGACCCGAAAGCCTTCGCGGTCGGCATGGAGGCCTATACCGGCCCCGGCCGCCTGTATAATTCCGACTTCCTGAACGGCATGGGCGTGGACGAGGCCAAGGCCGAAGCCATCAGCCGCATCGAAAAGGCCGGCATGGGCGAAGGCAAGACGCTGTACCGCCTGCGCGACTGGGGCGTTTCCCGCCAGCGCTATTGGGGCTGCCCGATTCCGATCATCCATTGCGAAGCCTGCGGCGTGGTGCCGGTGCCGGAGGCGCAATTGCCCGTGACGCTGCCAGAAGACGTCCATTTTTCGCAGCCCGGCAACCCGATCTATAACCACCCGACATGGAAAAACGTCGCTTGCCCCACTTGCGGCAAGCCCGCGCAGCGCGAAACCGACACTTTCGACACTTTCTTTGAAAGCTCGTGGTACCAGTTCCGTTATTGCGACCCGCAGAATACGGGACGCGGGTTCGACAAGGACAAAGTCGCATATTGGGCGCCGGTCGACCAGTATATCGGCGGCGTCGAACATGCCGTCATGCACCTGCTGTACGCACGTTTCTTTACCCGCGCGCTGAAAAAATGCGGCTACCTGAATTTCGACGAGCCCTTCACCGCGCTGTTTACGCAAGGCATGGTGACGCATGAAACCTACAAGGACAGCGCGGGCAAGTGGCTGTACCCCGCCGACCTGAAAAAAGTGGGCGATAAATTCGTGCATGCCGCAACCGGCGAGGCCGTGACCGTCGGGCGCATCGAGAAAATGTCGAAATCGAAAAAGAACACCGTCGATCCCGTCGAGATCCTTGAAACCTATGGCGCGGATGCCGCGCGTTTGTTCATCCTGTCCGACAGCCCGCCCGAGCGCGACCTGGAATGGACGGAAAGCGGCATCGAGGGCGCGTGGAAATACCTTAACCGTTTGTGGCGTCTCGTCATGAACGCGGATTTCAACGGCGGGACGGGCGGCGATATCGAGGCCATGCGCCGCAAGATCCACAAAACCGTCCACGACATGACGCAGGACCTGGAAAAATTCCATTTCAACAAATCCGTCGCCCGCCTGCGCGAGCTGTCGAACGCGCTGGAGGATTTTTCCGCCGCAAAGCATGACGGCGCGACGCTGAAGGAGGGCTGTGAAGTCCTGCTGCGCCTGATGTCGCCGATGATTCCGCATATCGCCGAGGAATTGTGGCAGGCGATGGGACACAAGACGCTGCTGGTCGACGCGAAATGGCCGGAAGCGGATGCCAGCCTGCTGGCGAACGACACCGTGACCATGGGCATCCAGGTGAACGGCAAGCTGCGCGCGACCGTCACGCTGCCCAAAGACATGGCGCAGGCGGAA
>JADYYV010000305.1 GCA_020853455.1 Alphaproteobacteria bacterium
CATTCTATACCTGTTTCCTGCGTGATCTGCCGGGCGAGGATCGAGATAAACATTTCCATCATATGCTGCGTAATCACAACAGGCACAGGCAGCTTGCCCATTTCCTTCAGCAACGATATGACTGCGTTTGGCCCTCCGGTCGAACTGCCGATGGCAACAAGCTTCGGACGGAACGACGCAAGATCGGGTGCAGCTGCGATACGCGCTGGTTCTCTCGACTGCTTGGCAGCCGACACTTCGCACAGGCCCAGCACAGCCTGCTTCAGAGCGGATTTGAAATCGGCGATGGCCTTCGGGTTTTTGGTGCCGACCGGTTTTGCGACACAAACCGTCGCGCCCAGCGAAAGCGCGCGTACCGATATTTCGGCGCCCGGCGCACTTGAGGATGAACAGACGACAATGCGCGTACGCGGCCTTTTTTGCAGGATCAAGGGTAATGCCGTCAACCCGTCCATGCTGGGCATCGCAAGATCGAGGATTACGATATCGGGATCACAGACGTCGAGCGCCTTCAGCGCGCTTGCGCCGTCCTCCGCATACCCTACAATTTTCACCTGCGGCGAAGCTTCCTGCAGTATTTTTCCGATGACAGCACGCGTGACTTTGGAATCGTCCACGATCAGGACGCCGAGCGGTTTCTTTTCTGTCGCAGCCTGACGCATTACTTGTGCCTTTTAACCTGCCGCAATAATTCCATTTTGAACCAGCTTTCCGACGACGATTTCGCTATCGAACGGCTTCATCACATAATCAGTCGCCCCGGCAGCCATAGCCGCCCTGATATGTTCGACGCTGCATTCGGATGTGCAGAAAAAAACCACAGGCTTGTCGCCGCCCGGAACCTGCCGCAATTGTTTCAGGAACTCCATACCGTCCATCACGGGCATGTTCCAGTCGAGCATGATCAGCTCGGGCATTGACGTCTTGCAGGCCGTCAGCGCAATTTCGCCGTTTTTAGCGTCCGAACAATCGAATTGCAGCGGCTCGAGGATGTTCCGCACCAGCTTGCGCACCACCGCACTGTCATCGACGATCATGCAGGTTTTCATTATCTATCACTCCTCGTTCGCTTTCAGAAAAACGGATGGCTTTAAAAGGATCATGATGCGGTCCCGCAGCGGAAAAACGCCGGAGGATACGCGCTTCATCGATTCAGGCATGGTCAGCGGCGGTTCTTCTACATTCGCCACAGGGATTGTATGAACATCGCCCACGCTATCGACCAGCAGGCTGAAAAGCTCGCCGCCGTTTTCGATCACGACGCTCATATTCGCCTGCGCCACGCCGGGGCGCTCGGCCAGCCCCAGCAAAGTGCGCAGATCGACCGCCGTGACAATTCGCCCCCGCAAATTCATCACGCCACGCACCGCCGGCGGCGCAAGCGGCACAAATGTCAGCGGCAATGTTTCAAGCACGCCCTGCATCTGCGCAATCGGCAAACCGAACATTTCATTGCCCAGATACACGGCCAGAACCTGCTCTACACCGTCCATCGTCGCGATTTTGTCGGCTGCCGCATCCATCACGCGTCACCCGCCGCATGATGTCCGGACGACATGTACCACAAAGGATTGACCACATCGGTCGATTGCTGGTTGAGGATAATCGTATCCAGCAGCATATCCGTGCTGTTTTCCGCAAGCGATCCGTTATATGTCGCGATATCCAGCACCTGATCGACCAGCAGGCCGAAATGATGCCCGTCATGTTCAAAAATAATCAGGAACGCATTCTCCCCGCTGACGGGCTTGTCGTCAAAGCGGAAAACCGGCATCAACCGGCCCAGATGCTGCAGCACCGGCCTGCCATTGGATAATTCGATATCAGCGGAGCGTATTTCGCGCAGGCGGGACACCATTTTAAGTGGTGCCGCCTTCGGTGTTTTGTCGCCCGCCTTGAACAACAGCAGCATGTTTTCGGACGCCGTCGTTTCCAGCAGGCGTTTATGGTCAGCCAGATGCTGATGAGTCAGGTCTTCGCGCAGGTTCGCGGCCTGTAGCAACTGCGACGGGTCGAGGATCATGATGACCGTACCGTCGCCCAAAATGGTGTTGCCGGAGAAAATATGGACATCCTTCAGGTTGCTGGAGGTCGGCTTGACCACGATCTCCTCCATGTCCAGCACATGATCGACGACAATGCCATAAGGTATGCCAGCCGCACGCGTGACGACGACATAGCGCAGTTCGCCGTCATCATGGGCGTGTTCTTTGCGCTTGTCCCAGACCTTCAGGTAATCGCCAAGATAAATCAACGGCAGCAAAGTATCGCGCAGGCGCAGGACAGGCGTGCCGTTGATCGTTTCGATCGCCATGCCTGTTCCCTTCCCGACCATCACAAGTTCGGAAACGGCAAGCTGCGGGAAGGCGAAGCGCGCGCCCGCAACCTCGATAATCAATGCCGGCACGATCGCAAGCGTGAGAGGAATATTGATCGTGAAGGTCATCCCCCTGCCCTCCGTCGATGTCATTTCGACGGTGCCGCCGATTTTCTGGATGTTGGTGCGCACGACGTCCATCCCGACGCCGCGCCCGGAAACCGAGGTAACGCGCTCCGCCGTCGAAAAACCCGGGCGGAAAATAAATTGCTGAATCTGTTGTGGCGAGAGTTTATTCAACTGTTCCTGGCTTGCCCATCCCGCCTGCAACGCCTTTCCCTTGATTTTGTTGAGCGCAAGCCCGCGTCCGTCGTCGGAAATCTGGATGATAATATGCCCGCCCTGATGATAGGCATTCAACACGATATGCCCCGTTTCAGGCTTGCCTGCCTTGACCCGCTCGAACGGGTCTTCGATGCCATGATCGGCCGCGTTGCGCACCATGTGCATCAGGGGATCCTTGATCATCTCGAGGACCTGACGGTCCAGCTCGGTATCCTGCCCGCGCATTTCAAGGTCAATTTTTTTGCCAAGTTCATGGCAGACATCTCGCACGATACGCGGCATTTTTGACCAGGCGTTACCGATGGGCTGCATGCGCGTCTTCATGACGCTTTCCTGCAATTCCGTGACAACCTGGTTAAGCCGCTGCAGCGGCGTGTTGAACATCGCGTTCTTGGTCGTCCGCGCGGTCTGCAGCAACTGGTTGCGCGTCAGCACCAGCTCGCTCACGACCGTCATCATGCTTTCCAGCAAATCGACGTTGACGCGCAGCGTCTGCTGCGCTGCATCGGCTTCGGCGGCATTCGCCTTGCGGCCTTCTTCGGGCTTGGCTGCCGAGGAAAAATCATTTGCGGCTGATGACCATGTCTGGTTATTGCCGTCGCTGGCTGTTTCTTGTTCGGCTGACGGCGCATCTTTTTCCAGCAATGACCCTGCAAGGTCGTTCATCAGCGACAGGATATCTTCGTCTTCGCCCTTCGGTTCCTGTCCGTTTTTTTCTAGTTCGGATGTCAGCGTACGGATACGGTCAACAGCGCCCAGCAGCGCCGTGATGAAATCCGGCGTGATATCCAGTTTTCCTTCCCGCACGAGATCCAGAATATCCTCAGCGCGATGGGCGATACCGCCCAGACGTTCAAGCCCGATAAAGCCGCAACTGCCCTTGATCGTGTGAAAGACACGGAAAATTTTGGCCAGCAGTTCCTCGTCGTCGGGGCTGCGTTCGAACAGGACAAGCGCATTATCAAGCTCGGCGAGCCCTTCATTCGTTTCGGCCAGAAATTCTGAGAGGATTTCATCCATGGTGCGCGAAGTCCTTGGGAGCCCGGTCGGACGCAGCTGCGCATTGACGGCAGCCACCACTTTTATCGTATCACCAATTCCTTTACGATTTCCGACACCCGAATTGGCATAATATCAAATCATTTCAAGCGGTTTTATGAAATCATGCGCAGCTCTGACTGGCTTTCGGGGCGGATATTCGTTATTTTCAATGCTGTGCGCGCTCGATGCGCGGCAATCATGGCGACACTACCATTCCGGCAAAGGGATAGGACAGCGGGCCTCATGGATATCCAAGATGCCACCCGAATTCTGATCGTCGATGATTCCAGGTTCTTTTCGCGCATCGTCAAAAAAGCCATCGTGGAGCGTATCGGCGCTGAAGTGGTGACGGTCGAAACCCTCGCCGAAGCCCGCACGCTGCTGGAGGGCGGACAGACCAAATTCCACCTGGCGCTTGTCGACATCATCCTGCCCGACAGTTCAGAAGGCGAAGCCGTCGAATACCTTATGCAGAAACGCGTCCCCTGCATCGTGTTCACCAGTTTTTATTCCGAAGACCTGCGCAAGATGATCCTCGACTGGAACGTCATGGATTACGTGATCAAGGATACGCCCTCCTCCCTCAGCTACCTGGTCGACATCGTGGAGCGTGTGCACCGCAACCGCGAAACCAAGATACTGGTCGTGGATGATTCAAAAACCAGCCGCATGCATGTGCGTGCGCTGCTGACCGGTTACCAGTGCCAGGTGATCGAAGCAGGCACGGCGCAGGAAGCGCTCGATACGCTGGAGGCGCAGCCGGACATCCGCCTTGTTATCACGGATTATTTCATGCCGGGCATGAACGGCGTGGAACTGGTGCAGGAAATCCGCAAGAAATTCGACCGCGACCAGCTGTCGATCATCGGCATCGCATCGGGCGTCAGCCGCGGCGCACTGTCCGCCGAGTTCATAAAACTGGGCGCGAACGACTTCCTGAAAAAACCCTTCCTGCCTGAAGAATTTTTCTGCCGCGTGTCGCAGAACCTGCGTATGCTCGACCTGTTCAGCAGGCTGAAGGATATGGGTATTCGCGACACGCTGACAGGTATCCACAACCGGCGCTTTTTCTTTGAAGCCGGGTCTGGCCTGTTTTCAAGCGCCAAGCGTGACCAGCTGCGCCTGACTGCCGCCATGATCGACCTTGATTTCATCAAGCAGATCAACGACACGCACGGGCACAAGGCCGGCGACATCGTGCTGAAAGGCGTGGCCGATCTGCTGCGCCGCCAGTGCCGCCAGACGGATGTGGTGGCGCGCTACGGCCTTGATTCATTCGCCATCCTTGCGGTAAACCTTGCGGATGACAGCATTGTGCAGTTTTTCGAGCGCATTCGGAACGCAGTAGAAACGCTGGAGCTGAACGAAAACGGGCGCCCGCTCAAGATCACGGCCAGCTTCGGCGTTTGCCACGGCACGCGCGAAAGCCTGGAAGCGATGATGAAGGAAGCCGACGACCTGCTGACCCGCGCAAAAAAGAACGGACGAAACCGGGTGGAACTGTCCGAAACCAGAAAAAAAGAAAAAGAAACAGGCAAATGACAGACGAAAGAGCAAAAGAGCTGAGATACCTGATCGTCGATGACAGCCGCGTGGTCATCAAGGCGTTGCAGCAAATGCTGGGCGACCTTGGCATCACACAAATCGAAACCGCATCAAACGCGACCGAAGCGGAAGAAAAAATGTCGGCATCCGGATACGACGTCTTGTTCCTCGACTGGCGCATGACGGGCAAAAGCGGCGTCGCCCTTATGCAGCAATACCGCGAAGACCGCGCCTACGACAATGTCGCCTTCGTGATCGTGTCCGGCGAAGACGGGCAGCGTTATATTCAGGAAGCCCTGAAATCGGGCGCGACGTCTTATATCGTCAAACCGTTCAAAGCCAATACCCTCGCAGACCATGTCGAAAAAGTTGTCAAATGGCTGGAACAGCGCGGACGTTTCGGCAAAGCCTGACAGATGAAAAGTGGTGCCCCCGGTCGGGGTCGAACCGACACTTCCTTACGGAAACAAGATTTTGAGTCTAATATAGGCTGTCGTAAGGTACTGTATTTGTTAGCCTATTTAGTGGTCTCGAAATCAGTGTGCTAG
>JADYYV010000306.1 GCA_020853455.1 Alphaproteobacteria bacterium
GTGATAAACAGGATTTTCATATATTAGTGGGGCTGTCTTGCAAGATAGGACAGAAACAGGAATGCCAGCGCCAGTCCCTGAAAAATGACGCGGAAACGCATCATCTTGTTGCTGGTCTGCGCGTCCTTTTCGCTGCCGCGCGTCATGGCAACCATGCCCCAGATGAACGAACCGACTACGGCCAGCATGCAGGCGAGGGCGACAAAAAACAGCAGGTTTGCGGCGGTCATATGCGGATAATCCTTGTTGTGACAACGCCCATAATATAGGCTTCACCCTGTTCGATTGAAAGGTTAAAAATCATGCAGAAACTGAACGGCCCCTTTATCGCCCCGCTGTCCGGCACGGCCAAGCAACTCGTTGTTTTCCTGCATGGTTATGGATCCAATGGCGATGACCTGATCGGTATTGGCCATGAATGGCGGGAGGCGCTGCCCGATGCCGCATTTGTGTCACCGAATGCCCCCGCTATCTGCGACCAGTAGGCGCAGGGCTTCCAGTGGTTTCCCATTCGCGCCATCGACCCGGCTGCGATCGAGCGCGAACAGCATGCCCTGAACGTGCTGCCCATCCTGAACGGCTTTATCGATCAGGAGCTCCAGAAATGGGGCGTGGATGATGCCCATCTGGCCGTTGCAGGCTTCTCGCAAGGGGCGATGATGGCGATGTATGCCATGCCGCGCCGCAAAAAGGCCTGTGCCGCCGTTATCGGCTATTCCGGGATGATGATCGATGCCGAAGGGCTGAAGGCTGCCGGCAACGTAAAAGTGCCTGTATTGGCCATTCACGGCGACCGCGACGATGTAGTGATTCCCGACAACCTTGCGAAAATTGACGAAGGTTTTACGGCAGCCGGTTACGATATCGAAACTGTTATGCGCCCCGGTCTTGCGCATGGTCTCGACCAGTTTGGTATCATCCGTGGTGTTGAATTTATCCGCGAAAACTTTGAAAAAGCTGACGTTTTACAAAAGAAACAACTTAAAGCTTAACTTTAAGAGCCTTGTAATCCTTGGCGAATTTCCGTCCCAGACCCGTTTTAGCCCTGTTTTGTGCTATAATGAGTTTAAGGATGAGATTCGTTAACTTAGTGACTCTATCCGGGTGACAGTAGGCGGCTAGAGTTCGGAACCAAGAAAGGGTCCAAGGTGCAAAGTCACCTCGACAGCTGTCCGACTTTAGTTCTCAATGCAGACTATCGTCCCTTGAGTTATTTTCCTCTTTCCCTCTGGTCATGGCAGGAAGCCATCAAGGCTGTGTTTCTCGACCGCGTCAGCATCGTGCAGGAATACGATGCGGTTATTAGGTCTCCCAGCTTCCAGATGAAAGTCCCGAGCGTCATTGCGCTGAAGGAATATGTTCAGCCTAAAGCCCGCCCGGCCTTCACCCGATTTAACGTCTTCCTGCGTGACCGCTGGACCTGCCAGTACTGCGGCGCCAAGCATCGCACCCATGAACTGACCTTCGACCACGTGATACCGAAATCGCGCGGTGGAACAACCACATGGGAAAATATCTGCGCGGCCTGCCAGGATTGCAACCTGCTGAAGGGCAATTACCTGCCGACCGAATGTCGGATGTTTCCGATGACCAAACCTGTGCAGCCGACCAATGCGGAACTGCAGGTGAATGGCCGCGCCTATCCGCCCAACTTCCTGCATGAAAGCTGGAACGACTATCTCTATTGGGATTCTGAACTGGACAATATCTAGAGCCCGAGTGCTTTCAGCGCGGGATTTGCCGATTTCGCTTTATACAGTGTATTGTCGCCGCTTGCGTCCGTGATCTTGGTCACGCGTGGCGCGGAAAAATCGACACCCTGTTTGGCGAGTACGCCCAGCTTATTTTCATCTAGCTTTATAACGAGTTGTTCAAGTGATGCATTAACTGCAGATTGAATAGTATCAGTTTTTTGCGAAAGGTCTTTAGAGTCAATTGTCATGACGATCTGCATAATTGAAATCGTCGCGGCTGCCTTTAGCGCGTCATCAACTTCGCCTGATTTAGTCTTTCCGTTTTCGAGCGCATCGAGATCCATGTAAATACGAACCAGCTTTTGATCGCTGGTGACGGCAGGGTAAAGACCATTTTCGACAGGAATGGTTGCTTCCGCTTTACCTTCGGTGACGGTTGTTGCAACCGGCTTGCCAGTGTCGGCTTCCTGCTTGTGATTGAAATTCGGCGCGACGGCGACGAAGGTGCCTGCGGCAACAGCGGTCAGTACGCCGCCTGCGATCCATTTCGCGAGACCCTTTTTAGGTTTTTTGATGTCGTCAGCCATATTATTTCCCCTGCGCGCACGTTTTATAATTCCATAATGATAATTGAACCACGTTCGAGAAGCAAGGAAGGATAATTGCAGCCAGAACAGGTAATTAAGGTTTCTTTGGCGGTATGACGGGCAGCGGGTTCGGCTGGGCCGGCACCATGAACAGCGGCACATGCATTTCCCGGATCCGCCATGTCGTTCCGTCAAGGCGGAAGACGAAGCGCACTTTCAATCGATCGCGCAGCCCGCGCATTTCGGCAGACGGATTTCCGGGTGCGACCTTGGGGTAGGCCAGTGTCACATAAAAACCGAAGGGCGGGGCATAACCGGCGCTTTCGATAAAGGCATCTTCCGGCGTTCCGGGGAACATCTTGTCGTGAAAATAAAACAGCAGCGGCACATTTTCTTCGCGCAGGTAGTGATCGACAACCGGCGCGATATTGGTTTCGGACGGGCCAAGGTTCGCAAAATAGACGCTGCCTTTTTTCGACTGCCGGATGTCGTCCTTGACGAAGTTGCGAAGCGCCTGCCAGTTCACGCGTGCGGCGATAGCAGCGGCGTCATCGCGTTTGGATGCCGCGATCATTTCTTCGATCACGCTGGTTTGCGCGGTCAGCGTGACGAAATAAACGACGGGTGCCAGCATCAGGAACAGGATAATCAGCACATAACGCAATGGCATCGCGGAAAACTTTCAAAAATCAGGCTTGTTTTGCCGATCGTATAAAATGGGAGACTTTCTCGCCCCAGACGGAGAAGCTGTAGCCAGTGCCGTCGATTGTCATTTTCAGCCGTTTGCTGAACAGCACTTTCTTTTCTTCCAGCGTGATATCTGCCCAGGGGATAAAGAGCGGCGGATGCCCTGTGCTGAAGATCAACGCGGGGGCTATTCCGATACCTAAGGGTGTCGCTGTAAAATTCAGGCAGCTTTTGTAATTCGTGGGGAACCTGCCCCCGAGTGCGGCGCTGCGCCATTTTAAAGTCGTACCTTCGGGCATCCGTTCACCCTCCGGCAGACCGTATTTTTCCGCAAGCACACGCCAGCCGCTCATGACAGCGACCAGAAACATCATGCCCAGCCAGAATGCGACGAATGCAGCGAAGATGCCAAGCCCGATACCCAGCTGGCAAAATGAGTCTGCGCTTCCGCAGGTATCAAAAAGCTGCCGGATCATACGCGTTTCGCGATTTCGATGGCGATTTTAGATCCGCGCTTGATGACGGCAGAAAGCAGGCGATAGGCGGGGGCGCTTTCGGCATCGTTTTCGATGCCGATATGCCCGTGTTCTTCTTCCTCGGCCTTGAACTTTTTAATTTTTTCACGCAGCGCTTTTTCTTCCGGCTTGCTTGCAAGCGCGGCCAGCTGCTCGCCGTAATGCTCCGATATCACTTCTTCGACCGCGACCGTACAGGCCATGGCGGCAGCGGGGCTGATGCGCGCCGTAATCGCGCCAAGTGCGAAACCGGCCATATGCCAGACCGGATGCAAAGCGGTCGGGCGCACACCGCGCTTGATGACTTCGGACTCGAAGTAATCAAGATGAGCCTGCTCCTGCTCGGCCATATGCTCGATCAGTTTTTTCAGTTTCGGGTCATGCCCCAGCACGGCCAGCTGGCCCGCATAAATCCGCTTCGCGCCATATTCACCCGCGTGGTTGACGCGGATCATGCTGTCGATGTCCTGTTGACGCTTGCGCGAAGGCTTGTCGCCCGGCAGGCTGCGCTTAAGCTTTCTTGCCATAGTGGCGCCCCTTAATCGCGTGGAAGAATGTAAATATCGCAAGGCCGCTTGCATACAGGAAATTCCAGCCCGTCATGGAAATCCCCAGGAATATCCAGCCCGGCACATCGCAGCGCACGATGGGACGGTTTTTGAAGTATTCCATCAATTCGTCCATGGTCAGGTTCGGGTCGGGAATTGCTCCTTCGCCGCCGCAGCCCGCCGCCAGCGGCCACCATTTTTGTTCGGTGCCAAAATGGAAACCCGCGATGCCCATATCGACAAGGAAGCAAACGCCGGTCAGCAACAGCAACGGAAAGGCAAGGCGCGGTTTTTTCTTCGCCGCAACGAATGCCAGCAGCCCAAGCACGATGGCGACCATGTATGGCTTGCGCTGCTCATAGCACAGGTGGCAGGGCAGATGGTTAAACCCGTATTGCATCGTGTAAGCAAACGCGAGCGCCGCCGCGCTGGTGAAAGCCAGCAGCAGGCCCAGATGGGCGGGATTCGTAAAAAAGTCGCAGAATTTCTTCATATCACCATTCTACTATATATACGCGACGGCCACAAAGCCGCCGACCAGAACCGCCAGGAAAGCCAGCGTCACCCAGCCGAGGTATTTTTCGATAAACGCCTGAATTGGCGCGCCAAATTTCCACAGCAGCCCTGCAACCAGATAGAACCGCATCGCGCGCGCGGCAATCGATGACAGCACAAAAATATGCAGGTTCATCTTCATCACGCCGCTCAGGATCGTCAGGATCTTGAAGGGGAAGGGGGTGAGGCCCTTGGCAAGGATAATCCAGCCGCCATATTCATCGTAACGGCGCTGCATATCGGCGAATTTGTCTGCGGCACCGTAAATTTCAAGGATGCGCTGCCCCAGCGTTTCAAACAGGAAATACCCGATCGCATAGCCGAACAGCCCGCCGATGACCGACGCAATGGTGCAGATCGTTGCGTAGTAAAACGCCCTGTCCCGCCGCGCGATGCACATCGGGATCAGCATGACATCGGGCGGTATGGGGAATACCGAGCTCTCGATAAACGACACGGTGGCCAGCGCGGGCGTCGCGTGCTTACTGCCCGCGAGGCGGAGCATCCAGTTATACAAATTTCTTATTTTCTGCATCATGTCATTGGTTTAACACGCGAAGACGGATACATGCAATATTGACATAACTTTTATGCGGGAGATGTCAGAAATACTGGTAATGCGCCCCGTTTGGCGTTATATATTCACCCGAGGCCCCTGTGGCGGAACTGGCAGACGCGCTAGACTCAAAATCTAAAAGATACCTACCTCGCCGACAAAATTATCCAACAAATACAAATAGATTGAAGAATTAACTAAGATTTGATATACTAGCACACATCTAGCACACTTTTCCCATCGTGCAGATTGTGGGGTTATCATGGTCACAGAAACACACCAAATCCTCGGCGGCCTCGTCAGCGTCTATCGACGTGAACGGAGTAGCTATTGGCAATGTGCCGCCTCTGTCGGCGGTCGCCAGTGGCGCGTATCGACCAAGAGCGATAGCATCGCCCTAGCCAAGGATTTTGCAGAAGACTGGTATCTGGAGCTGCGCGGCAAAGCCCGCGCTGGCATCCTGAATAGCGGCAAGAAGTTTCAGGAGGCCGCCCAGAAGTTCCTAGATGAATACCCCATCATCACCCACGGTCAGCGGTCGGAGACTTGGGTAGCCCAATACGACCAAAAGCTGAAAGCCATCATCCTTCCCTTTCTGGGGGAGAAGTATTTGTCAGAAATTACCGCAGGTACAATTCAGGACTACCGTATATGGAGATCCAAGAACTGCAAGACGGGCAAGCCCCCGTCGCGCAGCACAATGCACCAAGAGATTGTCGCCATCCGTCAAGTCCTCAAAACCGCGCAGCGGCACGGATGGATAGACCATGTGCCTGACCTGTCCATGCCCTATAAAACGGCGGGGAAGGTGGCACACCGCGCTTGGTTTTCCCCCGAGGAATACAAGAAATTATATGAAGCTACGCGGGAGCGTGCATCAAAGCCCCTTAATAATCGTTGGAAAGAAGAATGTGAAAACTTCCACGACTACATACTTTTCATGGTCAATACAGGACTACGGCCGGACGAAGCGGCTGTACTCGAATTACGAGACGTTGCCGTCGAAACCGACGAAGCAACGGGCGAACGCATCCTCGTAATCGAAGTCCGAGGGAAGCGAGGAGTCGGCTATTGCAAAAGTATGCCTGGGGCTGTCCTTCCTTTTAACCGTACGGTGAAAAGGAAGCAGCTTGCCGAAAAGCCGAACGGCATCGTTTTCGGGAAGCCCCAGCGTGAATTGTTAAACAACATTCTTGATGAACTTGAACTCAAATTCGACAGGGACGGGCAAAGACGCACGGCCTACAGCCTCCGTCACACCTATATCTGCATGCGCCTGATGGAAGGGGCGGACATTTATCAGGTCGCAAAGAACTGCCGCACCAGTGTCGAGATGATCGAGAAATTCTACGCCTCGCACATCAAGAACACCTTGGACGCTTCGGCTATCAACGTCCGAAAAGAGAAGCCGAAACGAGCAAAGAAGGCGAAGAAACCCAAGTAAAATAAGGATTAATTTAAGCTGGCAAAATCAGCCCGTTGGGGTTATATTTTGCACCGTGCCCCTGTGGTGAAATTGGTAGACGCGCCGCACTCAAAATGCGGTACCGCAAGGTGTGTTGGTTCGAGTCCGACCAGGGGCACCATTTTTTAATTTGAATTTTTATGACCGATCAGCCGAATTACAGCATCACACTGTGCAAGCCTTCGGAATTGTCGCTCGCTGAACAAGAGCGCTGCATGACAATTGTTCGAGAAGGAAGCGCTATTCAAAATGATCGCTACATTAAACAGAATTTTCCAAACGCAAAAACATTAGCGGTTGTGCGGGCTTCCACTGGTGAAATTGTCGGGGTTGGGGCGCTTAAAGCGCCAAATCCGGTTCACACCAGAACCGTATGTGATCGTAGCGGAGAAACCTTCGACCACAACAGGACAGAACTTGGTTATGTCGCGGTTGATGGAAACCATAGAGGTAAAAAGCTCTCCTATAGCATCGTGGAGCATCTGCATTCTTCGACGAAGGAACCTTTGTTTGCAACCACCGACTGCCCCCGAATGAAAAAGGTACTCACTTCCAATGGCTTCAGTAATGAGGGTCAAAGCTGGAAAGGGGATAGGGGTGATCTGACGCTTTGGCTTAAAAGCCAGCGTTAGGCGACCATTTCTAGCTTTTTTGCGCCGATTTTCACTCTATGCTATAATAAAATCATGAGAATAATCGCGTTCCTCGCTGTCCTGAGTCTGCTTATCGGCGGGTATGTATCCGCTGCAAATGCTTTTGGCTTGGTGTCATCCTGTCCCAAGGGAATGATGGCAGCACAGGGCATGAAGGATTGTTGTGACAAGGGCGGGAAGTCCAAGTCCGCCAATTGCCTGAATTGCCAATGCTGCACCGCTGCCATTTACCCGACCGGGCTTGCTGCTGCAGCCTTTGAACTTCCGGTCTTTCCCGCTTCACCTGAATATTCGGCTGCCGATCAGGTTCTTCTAGCCGATTTCAATTATCTCCCCCTCCGTCCACCTAA
>JADYYV010000307.1 GCA_020853455.1 Alphaproteobacteria bacterium
CCAAATAGCTCGGCGGGCAGAGCGATGTGATCGGCGGCGTGGTTGTGGTGAACAATCAGGATCTTGCTGACAAGCTGAAATTCATCCAGAACGCGACGGGCGGCATCCTTGGTCCCTTCGACAGCTTCCTCGCACTGCGCGGCGTGAAGACGCTGGATGTGCGCATGGAACGCCATTGCACGAGCGGCATGAAGGTCGCGGCATGGCTGGAAAAGCACCCGAAGATCGAAAAGGTATTCTATCCCGGCTTGGCCTCGCATCCACAGCATGTGCTCGCCAAAAAACAGATGTCCGGTTTCGGCGGGATGATTACCGCCGTCATCAAGGGCGATCTTGACGCGTCGCGCCGCATGCTGTCGGCCTGCAAGGTGTTCACGCTCGCCGAAAGCCTTGGCGGCGTGGAAAGCCTGATCGAGCATCCGGCGATCATGACCCATGCGTCGATCCCGAAGGAACAGCGCGAAGCACTGGGCATCAGCGACGGCCTGATCCGCCTGTCGATCGGCATCGAAAGCGCCGACGACCTGATTTCCGACCTCGACGAGGCATTGGCAAAGGCATGAGCAAGATCATCGCGGATATCGGCGGCACGAATGCACGCTTTGCGCTGGTGGACGACGCGGGCGGCATCAGCAATATCGATGTGCTGCCCTGCGCCGACTACAAATCGCCCGCCGAAGCCGCGCAAACTTACCTGAAACGCATCGGCGGCCAGCCGAAAACCGGCGCATTTGCGGTGGCAACCGCGCTTGACGGCACCGATGCGGTCGCCATGACCAACCATGTCTGGAATTTTTCCATCAACGGCACCAGGGCGGATATAGGCCTGTCGTCGCTGCGCGTCGTGAACGATTTCGCGGCGCTCGCCTATGCCGTGCCGTATCTGGCGGAAAAAGACCGCTACCAGCTGGGCGGCGGCGAAGCGCAGAAAAACATGCCGATCGCCATCATCGGCCCCGGCACCGGCCTTGGCGTCGCGGGCGTGGTGTTCGATGAAAACGGCAAGCCGATCGTCGTAACGGCGGAGGGCGGCCATGTGACGATGCCGGCCGATAACGCGCGCGAATTCGCGCTGTTTGAATGGCTGAAAAATTCCAAATACCATCATATCTCCGCCGAACGCGTCGTGTCCGGCAAGGGCTTGGTGAATTTGTATCATGCGGTGTGCGGCGTCGATAAACTCGACCTGCCGGAACGGACACCCGCTGAAATCACCGCCAAAGCGCTCGATAAATCCTGCAAGGCCTGTGTCGAGGTGCTGGACCTGTTCTGCCATTTCCTGGGCGTGGTGTCGGGCAATCTTGCGCTGTCATACGGCGCGAAGGGCGGCGTTTATATCGCGGGCGGCATCGTGCCGCAGCTGGGGGAATATTTCAAAACCTCGCGCTTCCGCGACAGCTATCTGGCCAAGGGGCGTTTCTCCGAATATGTGGGGCGCATCCCGACCTTTATCATCACGCATCCCTATCCGGGTCTCGAAGGCCTGAAAAATATCGCCTAAAGCGCGGGCAGGCGGGTCAGGTAATCCTGCGCCCAGATCTTGCCATAGGTGTCGCCGTCGATATTCGCGCCCGACAGGATGATCAGGATGCGCTTGCCCTTGTTGCCTTCGCGCAGCCATTGATGCGCGGCGGCCATGCCCAGCGCCGATGTCGGTTCCACCGTGACCTTCAGCAAATGCATCAGCCACTGGCTCCAGTACAGGATATCTTCCTCCGCGATCTCGAAAAATCCGTCCAGCTGCTGGATATAGTGAAAGGTGCGCGGCGAAACGCTGAGCGTGCGCACGCCGTCGGCGATCGTTTTGGGCATGTCGTTGAAACGCACGATCTTGCCCGATTTGAAAGATTGCGCGGCATCGTTGGCGATCACGGGTTCGGCCGCGAATACTTCGGCATCGGGCGAAAACAGCCGCGTCGCCATGAAGCTGCCGGAAATCAGCCCGCCGCCGCCGCAGGGCGCGAAAACCGCATCGAATTTTTTATGTTCTTCCCATGCCTCATACGCCGCCGTGCCTTGCCCCGCGATCACGTCGTCATGGTCATAGGGAGGCAGCAGGAACGAGCCTTTCGCAAGCGCGAGTGTTTTGGCCGACTCCTCCGCTTCCTGGCGCGTTTTCGTCACATGCACATCCGCGCCATAGGCGCGCGTCGCCGCGATTTTCACCTGCGACGATCCCTGCGGAATATAAATGGTCGATTTAAGCCCGAGGCGTTTCGCGGCCCAGGCCACCGCCGCCGCATGGTTGCCGGACGAATAGGCGACCACACGCTCCGGCAGCTGGTTCTTTTCCTGCAGCGCCAGCAGCGTATTCAGCGCGCCGCGCGCCTTGAACGCGCCGACCTTTTGCGCGCCTTCGTATTTGAAAAAAATCTCGCAGCCCAGAAAACGGTCGAGCAGGCGGGAAGTCAGGATCGGCGGGCGCGTGATATGCGGCTTTAACCGTGTATAGGCGGCTTCGACGGCTTCGTTTTTCATGTCAGACCCCTTGCGCCAGTCTCAATACGGCGGCCGTCCACAGGAACGTGCCGTTTTCGCTGACATTCGTGCTGTAACCATGCACGACGCTCACTTCGGCATTGCCGTCGCGCATATTGTATTTTTCGAACAGCGCCGCGCGCTCCGCAAACACGCGCTCCGCCAGCGCCACGAATTTTCCGGCGACGCGCCTGGCGGCATCCGTCTGCCCGCTGCGGCGCAACCCTTCAAATGCGAAATATTGCAGCGGCGGCCAGCCATACGGATAGTC
>JADYYV010000308.1 GCA_020853455.1 Alphaproteobacteria bacterium
CGGCTGCTGCTGATCCTGCTGCTGGGCATGACGGTGCGCCGCCGCCAGCTGCTGCCGGAAAAGGGGCCTGCGATTGTGGTCGCCAACCACAACAGCCATCTGGATACATTGATGCTGATATCGCTGTTCCACTTGAAACGCCTGCCGCATATCCGCCCCATCGCCGCCGCCGATTATTTTATGAAGAACAAGGCCCTGGCATGGTTCGCCACGCGCATCATCGGCATTATCCCGCTGGAACGCGGCGCCGCCAGCCGCAGTTATGACCCGCTGCAGCCCTGCTGCGACGCGCTCGACCGCGGCGACGTCATCATCCTCTTTCCCGAAGGATCGCGCGGCGAGCCCGAAAAACTGTCGCAGTTCAAGAAAGGCATCGCGCATCTGGCGGAGCGTTATCCGGACGTGCCCATCACGCCTGTGTTTATCCACGGCCTCGGCAAGGCCCTGCCCAAGGATGATTTCGTGCTGGTGCCGTTCTTCTGCGACATTTTCGTGGGCGAACCGCTGCTGTTCAAAACCGGCAAGCTGGAATTCATGGAAACCCTCGGCACATCATTCCGTGCGCTTGCCGACGAGGGGCATTTCAAGCCGTGGGACTGAAAACACGGTTTCTGGCGGCCGCCGTCGTGCTGGCATTTTTCTGGGGATTTGCCGAGGGTACGGTCTTTTTCATCGTGCCAGATGTGCTGATTTCGGCAGCGGCGATCTTCTCGCTGCGGCTGGCCATGAAATGCTCCCTTGCGGCCGCAAGTGGCGCACTGCTGGCGGGGATATGCGTTTATTACGGCTCGCTTTACGCCCATGCCGATACGCTTGCCATTTTGCGCGCGGTTCCGTTTATCCCCGAGAAAATGCACATTATCGTGCAGGGGCAGTATAACGCGTACGGCGTGCCGGCGATGTTCGTCGGCGCGCTCACGGGCATCCCCTATAAACTCTACGCCTTTCTGGCGCCGCCACATGCGGATATCGCGACATTCCTTGCCGTCAGCATTCCCGCGCGGCTGATGCGTTTTGCGGCGGTGGGGTTGTTCTGGGCAGGGCTTTCGCATCTGCTGCGGCGCTTCAGGAAATGGAGCGACGGAAACCTGCTCTTCTTCCACGCGACGGGCTGGAGCGCGTTTTATATCTTTTACTGGATACAGATGACGCGCTACGCCGCGGGTTTGTAGGCGCGGACGGCGGCGGGCAGTTTTTTCATGTCGTCGATCACCACATGCGCGCCTGCGGCCAGCAATGCGGATTTCAGTTTTTCGACTTCATGCGGTTCTGCCAGGCCTGTGTAGCCGACGCGCAATCCGATGCCCGCGCTGAATGCGGCTTTCATGCCGGTCACGCTGTCTTCGACCGCTGCCGCTTCGGCGGGCGTGATGCCCAGCGTTTTTGCGGCCAGCAGGTAAATCGCGGGGTCTTCCTTCAGCTTGCCCGCCACGTCCTCGAACGCGCTGAACAGGCGGGGGGCGGGAATGCGGGTATCGTGCTTGTGCTTGTCCAGCAGCGGCTGGATGCGCATACGGGGGCTGTTGCTGACAACGGAAAGCCCCAGTTGCATGTCGTCCTGCAGCTCGGCAAAAGCTTCGCCGATATTGGGGGCAAGCTTTGCCTCCAGCAGCGCCTGTTTCGTTTCGGGGCGCAGCTTGTTGATGCGCAGGTCTTCGATATCGATCGTTATCTTCGACGCGTCCGGCAGGCAGGCATTGATGATGTCCTGAAACTGCTTCGCGATCTGGCCGAAATCCTTGCCGCGCATATCAAGGCTCGCGATTTCATCCGTCATGGGCCTGGCGAACAGGCTGTTCGCGTAATCCGACAATACGCGGCGGGTGACGACAAGGCTGATCGGCTCGGTATTCGCGATCGTGCCGTCGAAATCGAACATGACTTCCTTGATTTGCGTCATGCGGCCCTCAGGAATTTTTCGATGGCGGCGTTCATGGCTGCGGGGTCCTCCATGTTGGTGATATGCCCTGTTTCAGGGATAATCACCAGCTGCGCGCCCCTGATACCGTTCTTGATTTCCGCCTGTAATTCGTTCGGGATCAGCGTATCCTCGCCGCCGCCCAGGACAAGCACGGGCATGTCGATCTGCGAAAGATAGGACAGGGATTCCGCGCGGTTCGCGCAGGCCTTCTGGTGGCGGCTGAATCCCGCATATCCCACGCGCTGCGATATCGCGCGCAAACGGGCGATCAGCGATTTGTCGTGGCTCGATTTTTCGCTGATGAAGGCGTTGTAATGGGTGTCGTCCTTGCGCGCTTCCCTGTACGCTTCTTCGCCCGCATTCACTTCCATCTGGCGCTGGCGCTGGCGCTCCGGCGTATCGGCGCGGGCGCTGGTGTTGCACAGGATCGCCGATTTCACGCGGCCCTTGGCTTTCTTCAAAACATCCAGCGCGACATAGCCGCCCATCGACGTGCCGCAGACGGTGAATTCGGCGGGCGCCGTCGCCAGCACTGCGTCCGCCATCGCGCCGATATCGTCGAAGGTCACAAGGTTAACGGCGCGCGATCCTTCGAAATACGCGGTCTGCGCCGCCCATGACGCTTCGTCGGATGACGCGCCCGGGATAAAAACGATGGGGTAGGGGGTCTGCGCCGTCATTGCGCGGGGCCGCCCAGTTTGCGCTGCTGCGTCGCCTTGGCAACGGCGGCCGCTGCGGGGGGCGTGTTGTCCTGCACATATTGCAGGACGAGGCCTTTTTCAGGATCGGCGGGCACGACGGCGTGCAAGGGCGATTTGATCTCGTTCGCGTGCTGCACCCATGTCACCACTTCAGCGATGCGCTTGGGCGTCACCAGTTCGGGATAGTGGCCGACGCCCTGGTACAGCATCAGCGACATGTCGGGGCGCGCCTCCAGCATTTTCTGGACGGCGTCGGGGGTTGCGGTGTTGCTCGTCTCTCCGGCCAGCAGCAGGACCGGCGTGGGGATTTTTTTGAACGCGTCCCATTTGTCGTAGGGAGCCATGTATTCATCCGCATAGCCATGCATCGAATTGGGGTCATAGGCCCAGCCATAACCCTCGCGCGTGAATTTTTCGAAACCGTGGTTGAAATCATGCACCACGAATTCCTGCGCGACCGGCGCGCCGTGACCGGCGAGGAAACTGGTCAGTTTCCGCACCGCTTCCTCCATCGTTTCCGAAAAAGGACGCTCGCGGTTGCGCCAGGCACGGCGCAGTTTCGGGCCGGCGGGCGTTTCGGGCGGCATGTCGCCGATGATGGTGCTGGCCCATGCGGGGTCGCTGAAGCCTTGTTCGACCATCTTGTAAATCACCTTGGTGCCGTGCGAATTGCCCAGGAGGTGGAATTTGTTTTCGGGGGCCACTTCCTCGATCAGCGCGCGCACGATGGCGGCATAGGTGTCGAGCGTGTAATCGCCGGGCAGTTTCAGGTTGCCGCTATGCCCCTTGCCGGGATAATCGAGCGCGATGACGTTGAAGTTTTCGGCAGCGCCTTCGGCAAAGAAATCGGCGCGGCGCGCGGCGTTGTAAATGCCGCCCAGCACGAAAATGGTTTCGGCGGTTTCGGGGTTGTTGCGCGCGGGGAAATAGTTGTACGACATCCGCACATTCTGGTCGCTGACGAGGTTCTTGTCGTCATGCAGGCCTTCGGGCAGGTATGCCTTCATCTTGGCCGCGCTGTGATGATAGGTGAATTCGCGGCGTTCGAACTGCGGCAGGAAGCGCGCGTCCAGTTCGCGGCCGATGCGCGCGATCTCTTTTTCGCGGTCGGAAAAATTCGCCTCGTCCGCCTGCGTGACGTTGCCGAGAATGGAAATATCGCGTTGTTTAGTCATGACACACCTGGCCGTTATTCATACGTGCAGCTTTGCGCCGCATCTGTTTTTGGATGCACCGATATTACCCATAGAAGGTGTTTTTGACTATATGAAAACGGATTTTCGACATTTAATTACCTGAATTCGGTGTAATGGCTCATAAAGTGTCTTTATCAAGGCTTAAAAGCGCAGCCCGCCGTGACGGCAAATGATGGTGCAATGCAGCAGATTCTCCGGCCTTTTCAACGCGAAAAAAATCAAAAAAATGCCGCTGTATTTTGACTGCCGAAATAGTGAATGATGCGCAAATGGGTTTTGCAGCAAAAAAACAGGCGGGAAAAAAGTCACTGGGTTTCACCCATGTGCTGCGCTTTGCCGCGGGCTACTGGAAACGCCAGCCCAAACGCCTTGCCTGCGTGCTTGTGTTCCTGCTGGCAAGCGCGCTGATCGAAACATACCTGCCCAATGCGCTGGCCTCTTTTCTGGGCGCGATCCGGCAGGAAGCGGGGCATGACGAAATCCTGCGGCTGCTGCTGGTCTTCCTGGGCCTCTATTTCGTGCAGGCGATCGTTTTCATCGTCACCTACCGCATTTACAACGTGTTTGAAACCAACTTGTTCAAGCAGGTTCTCGACGACGCGTTTTCGCATGTCTATGGCCTGCCCGAGCCCTATTTCGCCAATACCTTCATGGGCGCGATTATCTCGAAAATCAACCGCGCGCGGCAGAAGATCGAGACGTTCGAGGACCAGATTATCCTGCGCATTTTCCCGACCGCCGTCGTGCTGATCGGCACGATCGTGTTTCTGTCGATGCGCTTTCCCATGCTGGCGCTGCTGATGACGGTGTATCTGGTCATCCTTGCGGTTTCCAGCGCGTACCTTGTCTTCAACGTGTCGGGTCCCGCGCAGGGCGATTATGCTGAGGCGCAGGACCATTTCGGCGCGCATCTTGCCGACAGCGTCAGCGGCATCGCGACTGCCAAGGCCTATGCGCAGGAACAAACCGAAATCGCGCGCTTCGTCGATGTCACGACGGCGCTGCGGGCCAAAAACGTGCGCGCCTATCTGCGCGGCAACCTCGCGGCTTTTTTCCAGCGGATGCTGCTGATGGGAATGCTGGCGCTGCTGCTGGGCGGCGGCACGTGGTACCTGTTCCAGGGCAAGGCGACGGTGGAAAGCATGGCGTATCTCGCCTTTGCCTATAACATCCTGCAATCCTATATCCGCGAACTGGGCGAGAATATTAAAAACCTGCTGACGTCGTCCTACGACCTTCACGCGATCATCGACATCATGCGCGAACCGCCCGAAGTGCCGGCCGAACCCGCGCTGCCGCCGCTCGATATCCGCGCCGGCGCGATTGCGTTTGAAAATGTCGGTTTTACCTATCCCGGCAAAACGCGCCCGATCTTCGACAATTTCTCCATCAACATCCGCCCCGGCGAACGCGTGGCGCTGGTCGGCCATTCGGGCAGCGGCAAAACCAGTTTCGTGCGGCTGATGCAGCAGATGTACCCGCTGCAATCGGGGCGCATCACGGTCGACGGGCAGGATATTACAAAGGGCTCCCGCCATTCGCTGCGCAGCGCGCTGGCGCTGGTGCCGCAGGACCCGATCCTGTTCCACCGCTCGCTTGCCGAAAACATCGCCTATGGCAAGCCGGGCGCGAGCCTTGATGCCGTGCGGCAGGCGGCGCGGCAGGCGCATATCGACGATTTCATCATGGCGCTGCCCCAGCAATACGAAACGCTGGTGGGCGAGCGCGGCATTAAACTGTCGGGCGGCGAGCGCCAGCGCATCGCGATTGCCCGCGCGATACTGGCCGACCGGCCCGTGCTGATCCTTGACGAAGCGACCAGTTCTCTCGATTCCGAAAGCGAACGCGCGGTGCAGGACGCGCTGCGCACGCTGACGCATGGCCGTACCTCGATCATGATCGCCCACCGCCTGTCCACTATTCTGGATGCCGACCGCATCATCGTATTCGACGAGGGAAAGATCGTGGAGGAGGGCACGCATGACGAGCTGGTCAACCGCCCCCACGGCATCTATGCCGGCTTCTTCCGCCTGCAATCGGGCGGGTTTATCACGGAATAAAACACGCAGCAAAAAACCCCGCCATCGGCGGGGTTTTTTTGGATGAAAAAAAATGGCTCCCTGGGTAAGATTCGAACTTACGGCCAGGCGATTAACAGTCGCCTGCTCTACCACTGAGCTACCAGGGAACGTGGTGATAGATGTTTAATGGATTGCGGCGCGGAATTCCAGTTTTTTTTATGGTCAAACGCGAAAACTTGGCAGGGGGTTGCAGTTTCACGGCATCGGGTGTATGAAAAAGCTCATTATTCATAAACTATTAGAGTAGAAATCATGACCCCTGCGACCACCCCCGCCGAAACCACTGAAAATACTGAAAAAATTGATGTGATTGTCAATAAACGCTCGGGCACAGTCCTGAAGCTGGGCGAAGCGGAAGTGCAAAAGGGGCTGGAGGAATCGCTGGGCGCGCGTCTGGGCGTCATTAATTTCATCGAAGGCAGGGAAATCGCCGGTACCGTGAAGGCATGGACCGACGCGAACAAGGGCGGCAAGCGCGGCCTGATCCTGGGCGGCGGCGACGGTTCGGTGCTGACGGCGGCGGCGGAATTCATGGGGCGCGAGGATATTACTTTAGGCGTCCTGCCGCTTGGCACGCATAACCTGTTCGCGCGCCAACTGGGTTTCGCGGCGGATTTCCGCGCGGCCGCCAAGCAATACAAAAATGTCGAAAGCAGCCGCGTCGATGTCGGCAACGTGAACGGCCAGAATTTCCTTGTCGGTTTGATGATCGACCAGAACAGCGTCGATTTTTATGCCGCGCGCGAATTGTGGCGCGACAAGAAATATTTCAAGGCGGCGGGCAAGTTCCTGTCGACCGTGTTCGGCATCGTGGCGGGCCGCAAGGCCAAGCTGGATGTGGACGGGGTCGAGCAAAAAGGCCGCTTGTTCATCGTCACCAACAACCAGCTGCTGCCGCGCGCGAATAGCGGTTTCGTGAAACCCACGGCCGAGGGTTTGAAACCCGTCATCGAAAACATTCTGGCGAAGGGCGATGCCGACGGCCTGCTTGGCTTCTACGCATTCCAGGGCGGCGCGCATAACATGGCGATGATCGTGCCGAAAATGTGGGACGGCACCTGGACCGAAGCGAAATCGGTGAAGGTGGTGACCGCGCCCGAACTCATCATCCAGCCCGGCCACAAAAAGGGCGGCAATCTTCCCGTCATTCTGGATGGCGAACCGAAAGAGGCGCAATATCCGCTGAACGTGAAAGTGCTGCCGCTCGCGCTGCCGGTCTATCGTCCGCGCTGACCGTTCTTCGGCAGACCGTTCCGGTAAAAAAGAAAACCGGCGGAGCCGTAAAGGCATCCGCCGGTTTTTTTATCTTGCAAACAACAGTGCCGGTTAGGGCTTGTTGCGGCTGTTGAGCCATGCGCCGATCGCAGCGCCGGCGATCACAACGGGAGCCGAAACGGTCACGACGGGCAGCACAGCCGCGCCGACGATAGCGATGCCCGCGCCGGCCAGAGCGCCTTTTGCAACGCGGTTGAATGCGGAAGAAGCTTTTTTGTTGTTATCCATGGTGATCTCCTAAAAAATAGCCGGTTGATTATGGTACTGCCGCTGTTTGTAAAGTATTCCCGCAATATGTCAATCGGCTAATTCGCCCCGTTAACCATTTTTTCGCAAGTCACCGGCTAAACTGGCCTTTGATTTTAAAGGAGATTTTTATGCGCCTGTTTACCCCCGTTTTCGCCCTCGCCCTTATCCTCGGCCTTTCGGCATGCGTGTCGCAGCAATCCGCGCTGAACAAAAAATACACCGGCAACGCCGCGCGCGAAGCCGCCGCGCGGGCAGGGGATGCCAATGCCGCCTACCTGATGGGCTGGGATGCCTGCACCGATGAACCGGCCGCGCAGCGCGGGCGCGATACAGTCAAGTGGCTGACGCGCGCAACCCGCAGCCATGATGTGCAGACGCGCATGAACGCGCAACAGATGCTGGGGCTTCATTACCTCGCGCGCGTGAATTACGCGACCGGCCCCGATCGCGAATGGACGTATGACCCGCGCAAAACAAAAGGCGAGGTGCGCTTTTGCACCGGCAGCCGCCGCAGCGCCGCGAACGACGCGCTCGCCGAAAAATGGCTGAAGGCCTGCGCCAGCAAACATTACATCGCGCAAAACACCTGCGACGAAAACCTCGGCAAGCTTTATTACGAACAGAAAAAATGGGCGAAGGCCTACAAGTCCTTCGTATATATCGCCGCCTGGCACGAAGACGGCATTTACGACTACGGCAAGTATTTCAACGGCCGCCTGTCCGACCTGTCGGCAAACAAGGCAGATTTGTTCTTTAAAGACATGAAACGCATCCAGCCCCTCATGCAGGAAGCCGCCCGTCATCTGCCGCGCGCCCTCACCGACCAGATCGACACCAAAGCCCGCAACGAAGTACGCGCGTCGAACTGGCGCGATATGCGGAATTGGGGAAGGGGGCGTGTGAATAAGTGAACCTTTCAAGGCTCAGGAAGCACGCCGATATTATTCTCGTAATGTTACTCTTGTACGCTGCAGTCGCGTATCTGCCAAGACAGGAGTTTTTCGATGCCTATCAAATTCCGGGATTAGAAGCCGCAGCCAACAAGGGAGATATCGCGGCGCAAAGCGAACTTGCAAACCGTTATTATTACGGCATCGGCGTGAAAACAAGTACCAAGGAATTTTTAAAATGGGCGCATTTTGCCGCGAGCGAAGGCGATGCACATGCGCAGACGCTGCTCGGATATTTTTACATGAATTACACGCGCTCCCATAAAGAAGGTTTGTATTGGGCGCGCAAGGCCGCTGAACAGCAATGGCCGCGCGGAGAGAGGTTTCTGGGTTGGCTTTATTCCAATGGCATCGGCGTCGAGGAAGATCCGGCGAAAGCCGTAGAGTGGTGGATGAAGGCTGCGGAGCATGGCGATGAGGGGTCCGCGCTCAATCTCGGAAATTATTATGCTCACGGCTCAGGCGTGCCTCAAAGTTACGAAGAGTCTCTCAAATGGTATCGCGTCGCTGCCAAGCTTGGCAGCCGCGAAGCAAAATGGCGCGTCATGAAATATAACTGGAATGCTTTTTGGGGAGATGAAAAGGGAGCAGAAGGAGCATTAAGTCGGTATGATGGGACGTGGGGCATCTTTCATACGCCCAATGGCGGCATTTGGAAGGACTAATTTGCGTAAAATGAATTAAGCAATGTCATTTGAGCTGGAGACACGGGCCGGAATCGACCGCCAGCTTCGCTGGCCATATAAATTCCAGGTTCGATTATCGGAAAATAATTCGCTGGAGGCACGGGCCGGAATCGAACCGGCATTCGAGGATTTGCAGTCCTCTACATCGCCATTCTGCCACCGCGCCTTAACCAGCAAACGAACGTCAAATATAGTCACCGGAGCGGCAGAGTGAACCGGCAAGCAGGCATTTATAATGCGCCCGCGCAGCAGAAACAAGGGTTTTTGCCAGCCTGTTGATTGTGCTTTAAAAAATGGGCTTTTTCCGCTTGGGCTTCGGTGTATAGTAGGGGCAGGAACTGAGTCTCATTTACCGGATTGAAAATATGGCGCAAACTTTTGAAAAAGCACGTGAAAACATGGTTGATTGCCAGCTGCGCCCCAACCGGGTGACGGATGATGCGATCATCAATGCGATGCGCAATATCCCGCGCGAAAAATTCGTGCCGCGCCACCTGCAGGGTTTCGCCTATGTCGATGAAGACGTCGCGCTGGGCAATGGCCGCTACCTGCGCGAACCCGTTATCATCGCGCGGCTGATACAGGAAGCGAACATCCAGAAATCGGACATCGTGCTCGATATCGGCTGCAACACCGGCTACACCACCGCTGTCATGGGCCATCTGGCCGCGACCGTCGTGGGCCTCGAGATTGAAGAAACGCTGGCAAACGAGGCCGACAAGCTGCTGCATGACCTCGACATTATCAACGTGGTCGTCGTGCGCCAGGGCAAGCTGTCCGAAGGCTATGCGGCGCAGGGGCCTTATAACGTCATCCTCATCAACGGCTCTGTTTCCGCCGTGCCCGAAGGCATCAAGCAGCAGCTGGCCGATGGCGGGCGTCTGGTGACCGTTGTGTCCAAACACGGGCATATGGGGCAGGCGGTGCTGATCGAGCGTCATGGCGACCATTTTTCGACCCGCGTGCTGTTCGATGCGGCGACGCCGACGCTGGTGGGCTTTGAAGCGGAGAAATCCTTCGCCTTTTAAGTTTACAGAAATAGGGGTTGCGGTGAATTCTGACTCGCATTTGGCAGGAAAATCACCTAAAACTTTTATATTCAACGCTTTTTTGATACCCTGATTCCAGACGAATGTGACGAGGCCATGGCGGAAATAAAGACAGAACAGGAACCGTCGATCGAGGAAATTCTGGAATCTATCCGCCAGATCATTTCCGAAGACGGCACGCCCGTAGATGCGGCGACGGCTGCGGCGAAGCCCGCCAAGCCTGCTGAATCTATCGCAGCGCCCGTGCCGCCCAAACCGAAACAGATTGAAGCGCCGCGCCCCGTCGCGCCGCCGCCGCCCGCGCGGCCCGAACCCATTCTCGATCTCACCGAACGTGTGGAGCCGCCGAAGCCCGCAGCGCCGCGCATCGTGCTGGAGGAAAGCCCGGAGGAAGAGGAGGTTGAAGTGGTCGATGATGCCGATCATCTGCTCTCGGACAACACGGCCGATGCCGCCGTCGCTTCGCTCGCGCGCCTGCTCGCCAACAACATGTCGGTGGAACGCGAACTGCCCGGACGTCCCGGCAATGTGACGCTCGAAGACATGACGCGCGAAGTGCTGAAGCCGCTGCTGCGCCAGTGGCTCGACCAGAACCTGCAGCACATCATCGAGAAAATGGTGGCGCGCGAAATCGAACGTCTCTCGCTGCGCGCCCTCGAAAAGTAATTTTCGGTCGCGGCAAGCGGTTGATTTATCACGATAATTTTTTTGCGATTTTCAAAGAGGCGTTTTTTAAGCCATTGTTTTTACATGGTTTTTCAAAACGGCTATGTGCTGAAACGTGTATAAAAACGGCACAAAACATGCGCAACTGCCGCGTTTTACGCATCCAGCAGCTTTTTATACACCGAAAACGCGTTTTTGCAGTTTTTGTCCACCCGCGCGGCCAGCGTTTTAAACGTCATTTTTTTGCCGCCGACGCTTTCCGCCAGCGCTTTTTTCAAACCGGGCGGGTCTTTTTCCGGATCGAACGGCAGTTCCGCGCACAGGCGCAAAAATGATTGTATGGCTTGCGCGTCGTGATGCGCGGCGGATAATTTTTCGGCGTCCTGCGCGGCCAAAAGTTTTTTGGTTTTCAAAATTTTGATCGCGTCGTCGAGCGCGGGGGCGAACAAGCCCTTATTTTTATGCGCGTTTTGCAGGATCAAAAACTGCACCGCGAAAAGCACATCCATCAATCCGCCGCGGCGGTATTTCAATTGCCACGCGTCTTTCGACCCGAATTGTTTTTCGACCTTGGCGCGCATTTCCAGCATTTCGCCGCGCAGTTCCCTGTCGTCGCGTTTCACCGACAGAATTTTCGTCAGTTCGTCCGTGAAATATTTCCGCGTCGCATCGGTCGCGTAAATCAGGCGCGAGCGGATCAGGCTCATATGCTCCCACACCCACGCGTCTTTTTTGTGATATTCGAAAAAACCTTCCAGCTGCGCCGCCAGCGGCCCGTCGTTGCCGGCGGGGCGCAGGCGCGCGTCGACGTCGTACAAAATCCCCTCCGCCGTCGGCGCGGACATCGCGGAAATCAGGCGCTGCATCAATCTTATATAATACACGTTCGGCGCGAGCGGTTTTGCGCCGGTGCTGGCTTTTTCTTTTCCGGAGGTTTTATAAAGCGCGATGATGTCGAGATCGCTGTCGGCATACATTTCCTGCGCGGCGAAACTGCCCATCGCCAGCACGATAAATTCGCCGGTTTTGAAAACGCCGTGCGCGGCTGCGAATTCTTTTTCGACAAAGGGCAGCAGGCAGGTCATCGCGGATTCCGCGATATCGGACAAATACTGCGCGCAGCGGCGGGGCGGCGACAGCGATTTTAAGATATGGATGCCGGCATGAAAGCGTTTTTCGCGCGCCCAGCGCCGCGCCATGTCCAGCACGTCCTGATAATCGCGCGCCGATTGCAGCATCCGCCGCAGGTCGGTTTTCAGCGCGGAAATATCGGGCAGCCCGCCGAAAAAATCGCGGCTCAAAACGCCGTCCAGCACCTGCGGATGCGTGCCGAGATGTTCGGCAAGCGCGGGCGAACCGCCCATGATGTCGGCCACCAGCTCCATCTGCTGCGGGTTGTGCTGGAACATCGAAAAAATCGGAATGCCCGACGGCAGCCGCGATAAAAACTGGTCGAAGCGGATAAACGCGTCGTCGGGGTGCGGCGTCGCGCCCAGCGTCGCCAATAAATGCGGCGTGATTTCGGTCAGGATCTGGCGCGCCCGTTCGCTGCGCACGGCGCGGTAACGCCCGTGATGCCAGCCGCGCACGGCGGCGGTGATTTTTTCCGGTTCGACGAAACCCATGCCAGCCAGCGTGACCAAAGTTTCGGGATCGTCCTCCACCCCCGTAAACACAAGGTTGCCGGTCTGCGACAGGCTGGGCGCTTCGGTGAACAATCCGGCATAAAGCGCGCGCACCGCGCCGGTATGTTTTTCAAGGTCGGCCAGAAATTTCTTCGGCGTGTCGTATCCCGCGAAATGCGCGATATCGTCGAACGCCTCGGGCGATGACGGCAGGCTGTGCGTCTGGCGGTCGTCCTGCATCTGCAGCCGGTGTTCCACGCGGCGCAGGAACAGGTATGCCGCCACCAGCTCGTCGCGCGTTGTCGCGGTAATCTGGCCTTTTTCCGCAAGCGTACCGAGCGTCATCAGCGTGCGCGGATCGCGAAGCGCCGGTTCGCGCCCGCCGAAAATCAATTGCTGCGTCTGCGCGAAAAATTCGATCTCGCGGATGCCGCCATGCCCCAGCTTGACGTTGAAATCGAGGAAGGGGTTGCCCTTTGGTTTCCTGCCGCCCGCCCGTTTCGCCTGCGCCGCGTTGATCTGCCGCTTGATCGAATGAATGTCCTGTATCGCCGCAAAATCGAGGTTCTTGCGCCAGATCCACATCCGCATGATTTTTAAAAAATCCGCGCCCAACGCGTCGTCGCCCGCCATCGGCCGCGCCTTGATCATCGCCGCGCGTTCCCAGTTCTGCCCCAGCGTGCCGTAATACACTTCGGCGGCGGCGATCGAAATGGCGAGCGGCATCGCGCCCGGATCTGGGCGCAGGCGCAAATCGGTGCGGAACACATAACCGTCGCCCGTCGGCGCGTCCAGCAGCCTTGCGAGGTCGCGCGTCAGGCGGATAAAAAAATTCTGCGTGCCGTCGGCAATTTTCACCGGCGATTTCAGCGGATCGAAAATCACCATCAAATCGATATCGGATGAATAGTTCAGCTCGCGCGCGCCCCATTTGCCAAGCGCGATCACCGTCACGCCGCAATCCTTCTGCGGCGTTTTCGGGTGGGGCAGCTTGATCACCTTTGCGTTATGCGCCGCGCGCAGCAGAAAATCGAGCGCGTGCGAAACGGCGGCGTCGGCGTAATCGGACAACGCCTGCATGACCCGCACATCATCCCATGCGCCGGAAAGATCGGCGGCGGCGGTCAGCGCGGCAAGCCTTCGTTTTCCAATACGCAAAATCCGCATGACGCTATCCGCGTCCGTCGCTTTTGCAACACCCGCGTGGGTTTCCTGCAACAGGTTCCCGAGCGCTTTATCCGCATCGCCCGCGCAGGATTCCGCGCCGATCGCCGTGAGATAGGGGCTATGCCGTAAAATCAGCGCCTGCCACGGCAAAACATCCGTTTTCGCGCTTTTTTTCGGGGGTTTCTGTGGAAAATCGCGGCTCAAAAAGGCATACTCTGGGTTGAATAGAGGCCTATAATATCAGGCCGTCACAGCAATGATAACATGAAAAAAATCGTCCGCCATTTCAGCCGCGCCACTGTCATCTGTCTCGAAATCGCGGGCGTGATCTCGCTTGTGCTGGTGATGGCATGGCTGGGCCTGCTGTGGCGGCTTTCGCAGGGGCCTCTGTCGATCAACCCGTACCTGACGACGCGCATCGAACAGGCGTTCGACCGCGATATCGAAGGCTTCAGGTTCAAGATGGGCAGAGCGCAGCTGATCTGGGGCGGACGTTTCCAGCCGTTCGAGATCGAAATGGAAAACCTGGCCGTCACGCGCGACGACGCGACGCCCGTGCTGGCGATCAAGCGCCTGCGCGTGCAGCTGTCGAAGCGCAACCTGGTGTTCGGGCGCATCGTGCCGCGCGTCATCCGGCTCTACGGCCCGGCGCTGGCGGTGATCCGGCAGGAAGACGGCAAATTCGCGCTCAACCTCGGCGACGAAGATGAAACGCCGAAACCGGTCGTCGAAGAACCGCTGCCCGCATTGCCAAAACCGGAAACGGCGAAGACCGACGAGAAAAGCCGGCAGGAACTGGTGCGCGGCATGCTGGATTTGCTGCGCGAACGCTCCGGCCTCGGCCTGCTGGACGGGCTGCGCGAAATCAATATTTCCGACGCCAAGCTGCTGTACGAAGACCGCATCATGCAGGTGCGCTGGATGTCGCGCGACGCGGATGTGATGGTGTCGCGCACGGCCAAGGGGCTTGCCGCGAACGCGCAGATGAGCCTCGATATGGGCGGCAACGCGCGCGCGGCGCTGCGCACCGAAATCAAGTATAACTGGCAGAACCGCAAAACCGCCGCCAAGCTGGCGCTGACCGGCTTCAACCCCGCCGGCCTTGCGCAGGACAGCGCCGCGCTGAAAATCCTGACCGGCATCGATATGCCGCTGACATCGAGCGTCAGCCTGTCGCTCGACCCCGAATTCCGGCCCGCGACGGCGCGTTTCGTGATGGGCGGCAAAAACGGCACGGTGAACCTGCTGGACATGTATCCCGAACCGCTGCCGGTGAAAAACCTGTTTATGCAGGGCAGCCTCGACGCCGCGACGGGCACGGCCGAGATTTCACAGCTGAAGCTCGATATCGGCGACAATCCCGATGCGGCCAAAAACCCGCAGGCCGCGCTGAGCGTTAAGGTGGCGACCGAAGCGGGCGGCGCGCATGTGGCGACCGTGACCGGCACGCTGGTCAATACGCCGATGGACGACCTGCATAAATACTGGCCCGCGACGCTGGCACCCGATCCCCGCGACTGGGTGACGAAACGGCTGACCAGGGGCACCGCGCAGAACGCGACGATCGCGATGGTGCTGGCATACGACGCGGCGGCCGAGAAAAAAGTGACCGTGCGCGAACTTGGCGGCGATATCGATTTCACGGGCATCGACGTCAATTACCTGAACACCATGCCGCCCGTGCTGGATGTTGACGGCCATGCGACATACGACCGCACATCGTTCCGGATGGATTTGAAGGGCGGCAAGCTGCTGGACATGAAAGTCGGCAAATCGAAGGTCAACATCACCGACCTTGATAAAATCGGCAATGGCGGGCATTGCCAGATCGAAGTGATTTCGAACGCCGAAGGCGCATTGAAAAGCGCGCTGAAAGTGATCGACAGCAAGCCGCTGGAATACCCCGAAAAGCTGGGGATCAAATCCGCGGAGACGGAAGGCAGGGCAAAGGTCGACCTGACCCTGAAATTCCCGATCAAGAAATCGCTGACGCTGCCGGAAATCCGCATCGATGCGAAGGCCGACCTTGACGACGTCAAGCTGAAGGACATCGTGGCGGGGCTGGATCTGACCGGCGGGCCGATGCAGCTGGATGTGAATAACGACCGGCTGAAGGTGAAGGGCAGGGGCGCGCTGGGCGGCATGCCCGCGACTTTCGACTGGCTGAAAAACTTCACGCCCGGCGCGGATGTGTCGATGACCGTGAAGGCCGATGCCGTGCTGGATGCCGCCGGCCTCGCCGCCTTCGGCGTGCCGGCGGCGCTGGGCGTATCGGGCACGCTGCCCGCGAAACTCGATTACACGCTGAAATCGGATAAATCGGCGGTGCTGCTGCTGGACGGCGACGCGAAGCCGTTCGGATTCAAGCTCGACATCATCGATTTCGCCAAGCCCGCGGGCAATGACGGCAAGATCGGCCTGACGCTGTCGCTTGCCGCGAACAAGCTGAAAAAAATCTCCGGCCTGTCGCTTATGGGCGCGGGATTGTCGATGAAGGGCGATATCGATTTCGCCGATGACGGCAAGGGCGGCGTCGAGGTCAGCAAGGCGTCGCTGAAGGAATTCAATTTCGGCGACACCTCGGTCGCGGTCGAAATTGAAACGAAAGGCGGCGGGTATAATATCCGCGCGACGGGTCGGCAGGTTGATGCCTCGGCGCTGTTCAAGGAAAACAACAAGCCGGGCGACGACGCCGAAGCGGCAAGGCAGGCGGCGCCCATCCGCCTGAACCTGTCGGCGGCGCGCATGATCACGGGCAAGGACCGCGGGCTCGATAACGTGCGCATCGTGCTGGTGAAAAACGCGTGGAAACGCATCGACCATCTGGAACTGGACGCGAAATCGGGCAAGGGCAACGTGATGCTGCGTTATCTGCCCGCCGGAAAATCGCATAGCCTGAAATTAGAGGCGAGCGACGCGGGCACGGTGCTGGCGGCGCTGGGACTCTCGAAATCGATCAAGGGCGGCATGCTGGTCATCAACGGCCGCCCGCATCCGCAGGGCGGGTCGCGCGACATGGTGGGCACCGCGTCGCTCAGCGATTTCAGGATCAACGACGCGCCGGTGATTGCCAAGCTGCTGAACGCCATGTCGCTGGTCGGCATCATGCAGCTGCTCAGCAATGACGGGCTGTCGTTCAAGAAGGCGCGCGTCGATTTCGTCTGGCTCGACAAGGGGCAGCCGCAGCAGCCGCAGAATGTGCGCCTGTTGAAATTGAAGGACGGCAAGACCTTCGGCTCGTCGCTGGGCCTCACCTTTGAAGGTTCGATCGACAACTGGAAAAATACCTACAACCTTGAAGGCACGATCGTGCCCGCATCGGGCGTGTCGAAATTCCTCAATATCATTCCCATCGTCGGCACGATTTTGACGGCCGGCGGCGAGGGGATTTTCGCAGCCACCTATACCATCAAGGGCACCAAGGCCGAGCCGGTCGTGAGCGTCAACCCGCTCTCCGCGCTGGCGCCCGGCATCTTGCGGAAAATATTTTTTGAATAATTCCGGAAAATGCCAATCTTTTCAAGAGAATTGACATTAATCATCTGTGATCCGCCGGAATGCTATACTCGTATAAGCATTAGATAAGGTGCTGCGATGGCAGGCCTTGCAAGAAGAAAGGGAGTGCCTCGAATGGACTTCGAAAATTTCACCGAACGCGGTAAATCCGTCGTTCAGGCCGCGCAAACGCTTGCGCTGCGCCATGACCACCAGTTTTTACAGCCGGAGCATTTGCTGAAATGCCTGCTGGATGACGACAGCAATGTCGTCAAGAATTTGATCCGCGCGGCGGGCGGCAGGCCCGAAGCGGTTGCGCAGGCGCTTGACGAAGGTCTGGCGGGCATGCCCTCGGTGCAGGGCGGCGGCGCGAATTCGCTGCATATGTCGCCGAATTTGGCCAAGGTGCTGGATCAGGCGCAGCAGATCACCAAAAAATCGGGCGACAAATTTGTGACGCTGGAGCGCATGCTGCAGGCGATCACGCTGGTGCCGCAATCGGACGCGGCCAAGATGCTGCTGAAAAACGGCGTGCAGGCGCAGAGCCTGAACAAGGCCATCAATGATCTGCGCAAAGGCCGCACGGCCGACAGCGCGTCGTCCGAAGACCGTTTCGAGGCGCTGAAAAAATACACGCGCGACCTGACCGAAGCCGCGCGCAACGGCAAGCTCGACCCCGTGATCGGGCGCGACGAGGAAATCCGCCGCGTCATTCAGGTGCTGGCGCGCCGCACCAAAAACAACCCCGTCGTCATCGGCGAACCGGGCGTGGGCAAGACCGCGATTGCGGAGGGCCTCGCCAGGCGCATCGTCAAGGGAGACGTGCCGGAGGGGCTGAAGGATAAACGCCTGCTGTCGCTCGATTTGGCGGCCATGATCGCGGGCGCGAAATACCGCGGCGAATTTGAAGAACGCCTGAAGGCCGTGCTGGATGAAATCCGCGCCGCCGCCGGCGAAGTCATCATCTTTCTTGATGAACTGCATACGCTGGTCGGCGCAGGCAAGGCCGACGGCGCGATGGATGCCGGCAATATGCTGAAGCCGGCGCTGGCGCGCGGCGAACTGCACCTGGTGGGCGCGACCACGCTCGACGAATACCGCAAGCACATCGAAAAAGACGCCGCGCTGGAACGCCGCTTCCAGCCCGTGTTCGTGAAAGAACCGACGGTGGAGGACACGATCTCCATCCTGCGGGGCTTGAAGGAAAAATACGAGATGCACCACGGCGTGCGCATCACCGACAGCGCGATCGTGGCGGCGGCGACCTTGTCGAACCGCTATATCTCCGACCGCTTCCTGCCCGACAAGGCGATTGACCTGATCGACGAAGCGTCGTCGCGCCTGCGGATGGAGGTGGATTCCAAGCCCGAAGAACTCGACGAAATGGACCGCCGCATCATCCAGCTGAAAATCGAGCGCGAGGCGCTGAAAAAAGAAACCGCCGACAAGGCGACCAACGACCGTTTGGCTGCGCTGGATGCCGAACTCAACAACCTTGAACGCCAATCCGCCGAAGTGACGTCGCGCTGGAAGGCGGAGAAGGAAAAACTGTCGTCCGGCCAGAAAATCCAGGAAGACCTGGAAAAAGCGCGGATCGAGCTGGAGCAGATGCACCGCAGCGGCAACTGGACGCGCGCGGGCGAGCTGACCTATGCCGTGATCCCGCAGCTGGAGGCGAAGCTGGAGGAAGTGACCAAGGCTGCCGGCGCCGCCATGATCAACGAAGAAGTGCGCGACAGCGACATCGCCGAAGTGGTGAGCCGCTGGACCGGCATCCCCGTCGACAAAATGATGCAGGGCGAACGCGACCGGCTTTTGAAAATGGAAGACCACCTGCGCATGCGCGTGATCGGGCAGGAGGAGGCGGTCGCATCCGTTTCCGCCGCCGTCCGCCGCGCGCGCGCCGGATTGCAGCGCCCGAACCAGCCGATCGGCACTTTCCTGTTCCTTGGCCCCACGGGGGTCGGCAAGACGGAACTGGCAAAAGCCCTGGCCGAATTCCTGTTCGACGACGAAGCCGCGATGCTGCGCATCGACATGTCGGAATACATGGAAAAACATTCGGTCGCGCGCATGATCGGCGCACCCCCCGGCTATGTCGGCTATGACGAAGGGGGCGCGCTGACCGAAGCCGTGCGCCGCCGCCCGTATCAGGTCGTGCTGTTCGACGAAGTCGAAAAGGCGCATCCGGATGTGTTCAATATTTTGCTGCAGGTGTTCGACGACGGACGCCTGACGGACGGTCAGGGCCGCGTGGTGGATTTTTCCAACACCGTGCTGATCATGACGTCGAACCTGGGTTCCGAATATCTCGTGAACCTGAAGGACGGCGAGGAAGTGGAAGACGCACGCAACGACGTGATGAATGTCGTGCGCGGCGCGTTCCGCCCTGAATTCCTGAACCGCATCGACGACATCCTGCTGTTCCGCCGCCTCAGCCGCGATATCATGACGAGCATCGTCGATATCCAGCTGCGCGGGTTGCAGAAAATGCTGGCCGACCGCCACATGGTGCTGGAACTGGACGACGCCGCGAAAAAACACTTGGCCGATGTCGGCTATGACCCGTCCTACGGCGCGCGCCCGCTGAAACGCGTAATCCAGAAGGAGCTGCAAAACCCGCTGGCGAATGCCATCATCGAAGGCAAGGTGACGGAAGACAGCGTGATTTCCGTGACAGCCGCCAAGGGCGCGCTGGTGATTACCGCGAAATCAAAAGCTTCAAGCCGCGCGAAATCGAACGGGGCGGCGGCTTAACCGAGCCGCCGCATTGCCGTAATGCCCTTGCTGCGTTCCTCGACCATCCATAGCGGTTCGATTGCGACCTTCATGTGGAAGGCGTTGGCGTGCAGGATGTTGTCTTCATCGACCATGATGCCGACATGGCCGGGGAAAAAGACAAGGTCGCCGGTGCGCGAGCGCGGGGTTTCCGCGCCCAGCGCAATCTGCTGTTCGGTGTCGCGCGGCGCCTTGATGCCGGCGAGCGCGAGGCTGACCTGCACAAGCCCAGAGCAATCGATGCCGAAGCCGGAGCGCCCGCCCCAGTAATAGGGCGTTTCTAAAAATTTCCTGGCGGTTGCGACATAGTCTTCGGTTTTATCGCCGATGGCTGCCAGATGTTTTGTGTATATCCACGCGCCCGACGACAGCTGCGACCATTTTTCGCCGGTGACGCGCAGGGCCACGCGGCTGCCGAAGCCCAGCGTGCCGAGGCAGGGCGATTTCATGCTGTCGGCGCGGTAAGTGGAACTGCGCGCGGCGGTGATGATATGCGTGGCGGGCGCGGCATCGTCGCCCAGAAACCGTTTTTCGATCCAGCCCGGGTAATCGTCATGCGCGCAGCGCCCCTGCGCCCAGTTGCCTTCTTCGCGATCGACGATAAATCCTTCGCCGAAAACCAGCTGCGTTTCCAGCTTGCCCTTCACGGCCTGCGCGTCGGGCGTTTCGCGGATATCGGCGTTCGGTGCAATAACGGTGCGCGTGGTCATTTGCGTTTGCCGAATTTCTGCGCGATATGCGCGTAAACGGCGCGGATGCCGAGCGCTTCGCCGCCTTCGGGCCGGCCGGGGCGGGTCGATGCGTTCCATGCGAAGGTGTCGATATGCGCCCATGAAACGTCTTTATCGACGAATTTGTCGAGATACAGCGCCGCGATGATCGCGCCGCCGAAACTGCCGCCGATGGTGTTGGTATCGGCGATCTTGCTGTCGAGCCAGCCCTTGTACGGCTGCCAGAGCGGCAGGTGCCACAGCGGGTCCTGCGTTTGTTTCGACTGCTCCATCAGGTCGGCGGCCAGATCGTCGTCGTTGCTGAACAGCGCGGGCAGGTCGGGGCCGAGCGCCACGCGCGCCGCACCCGTCAGCGTCGCGAAATTCACCAGTAGGTCGGGCTTTTCGGTGCAGGCCTCATACAGCGCATCGCAGAGGATAATGCGGCCTTCGGCATCGGTGTCGCCGACCTCGACGCTCAATCCTTTGCGTGTTTGAATAACGTCGCTGGGGCGGAAGCTGTCGCCGTCGACCGAGTTTTCAACCGCGGCGATCAGCACGCGCAAACGAACGGGCAGGTTTTCCGCCATAATCATCTGCGCAAGGCCCAGCACATGCGCCGCGCCCCCCATGTCCTTTTTCATCAGGTACATGGAATTGCCGGGCTTGAGGTTCAGGCCGCCGGTATCGAAGGCCACGCCCTTGCCGACCAGCGTGATTTTTTTGTGTTTCTTGTTGCCCCATTCGAAATCGATCAGGCGCGGGCGGCGCGGGCTGCCCTTGCCGACTTCGTAAATCGCGGGGTAATTTTTCTTCAGCAAATCTTCGCCCACAATGACGTTGATCTTTGCCTTGCCGGCCTTCGCCACTTTTTTTGCGGCATCGGCGATTTCGGCGGGGCCCAGCAGGTTGGCGGGCGTGTTGACAAGATCGCGGACGAGGTACATCGCCTCCGCCGTGCGCTTGACCGATTTACGGTCGGCATTCGCGGGCCAGACGAGCGGCGCGAATTCTTTTTTCTTCTTCGCCGATTTCAGCTGCCCGAAATAATAACTGCCCAGCGCCCAGCCCAGCGCGGCGTTCGTCGCCTGCGCGTTATCCAGCTTGGCGTCGATGAAATATCCGCCCGTATTTTTCGGCAGGCGTCCCGGCAGGTCGGCGAAAGTATAAAGGCCGATGTTTTTCCCCGTGCCGAACAGCACGCGCGCGATGCCGCCATTAGCGGATGGCAGGGTGATGAACGCCCCTTCGCTGCCGGTAAATCCGGCGGCCTTCACCCAGTTCGCCGTTTTCGCATCCTGCTTTTTCAGCCATGCGTCGAAACCGTCGGCGGTGACGGGCAGGAGCGGGATGGAGGAAGCGGTTTTTTTGTCGAGGAAGTTCATTTTACGTGCGCCTTTTGGGGTGTGCATCTCTATGTGTATCAGCGTAGAGCAGCGGTTACGTCGGGGCAAGGGGGTGGACGTTACGGATACCCCCTCCCCCTCTGGGGGAGGGATGGGGAGAGGGAGGACTTTTTTTAAAAACATATGCGAAATTCGCCAGTTTTCCCTGCAACACGGCCCTCTCCCTAACCCTCTCCCAGAGGGAGAGGGGACAACGGGGCGATTTCGGTTTATAATCGATTCATGAACAAACCCGCCCGCAAAACCGCCAAGAAAAAGAACATCATGTTCGTCCCCGCCGTGATCGGCGTGACGGGGTTCCTGATCTTCA
>JADYYV010000309.1 GCA_020853455.1 Alphaproteobacteria bacterium
CGCTGATCAGCTTGTCCAGATAGAGCGCCTTTTGCGCGGCGCTGCCATGATGGGTCAGCGCCTCGATCGCGCCGACGGTCAGCATGGGCAGCAGGCCGAACGCCATGTTGGCGGTGCCCAGGTTTTCGATCACGTTGGCCGAGAGGGTAAAGGGCAGACCCTGTCCGCCAAACTCCGCATCGCCCGAAATCGCGTTCCAGCCTTGCTCGACATAGCCGCGATAGGCTTCGGCGAACCCGGCGGGCAGGGTGACGGTGCCATTGGCCAGCAGTGCGCCTTGCGTGTCGCCGATGCGGTTGAGCGGCGCCCATTCGCCTGCGGCAAACGCGCCGATCCCTTCGACAATGGCTTCGACCATGTCCGGGCTGGCGGCGGCGAACCGGTCATGCGCGGCGATTTCGTCGATCCCGGCGTTGACCTTGATGGCCAGGACCTGTTCGGCAGTGGGGGCGGTGAATTCCATACGGTCTTTCCGGAGGTAGGAATAGGGCAGGTCGGTCCCATTGCGAAAGCACAACGAAATGCCGCACAAACTGACGGATCAAGGCTGCCTGTAAACGTGTGATGCCCGGACAGTACCGTCCGGGCATCCGGTCATCCAGTCATGATGAAATCAGTTCTGGATCAATTCTTCGCAGATGCTTTCGATCGGTGGATCGTTTTCAGTGAGCGCCTCCAGCGCTTGCATCGGCCCGCGCATGACGCGCAGAATGTATTCGCGGATCATGTCACTACGTTCGGCCGCGGCATTGCCCGCCGGAACGAATGCCTCGATATCAGCGCGCGAAATCGTACCCTTGGCATCGAGCAGGCGCTCAACGGTATCCAGACGCTGGCGCATTACCGATACTTCACCAACCAGTGACAACAGGATCGAATAGATCTCTTCGTTCTGCGGATCGGCGAAGTAAGACGGGCGCTTACCCTTTGGCTTGCGATTGGCCAGAACCATCCAGTCCAGATTTGCGTCAGTCATTTCGGTGCGCCTCCCTTCCAGGCACCATAGGCGTGCCAGGCCGCAGCGCGGCCGTGATCCTCGGTCTCATCGGTTGCCGCTTCAGGGAAAATTGCCCGATCGGCCACCGCCTTTACGGCGGCCACGAACAAATCATCCTTGCCAAAGCCGGCCTCGACCATTTGTTGCTTGAGATCGAGCGCGTGCATCGCCGACCAGAACGGTTCGTTGTTGTTGAACGCGTCCCAATCGCGAATGAACTGCTCGTACAGCGGCATTTCCGGAGAGTACTGCGGCTGCTCCACATGCAGCATCAGCCCATGCGGCGCCAGCACTCGGAAGCCTTCGCGAATGATCGCGGGCAGCGCCTTGCCGCTCAATTCGTGCAGGAACATCGTGGTCTGCACCCAGTCGAAATGGCCATCTTCCCAACGCGAGAGATCTTCGCCGTTATGTTGGATAAAGGTGATGTTTGTCGCGCCGAGGGCCTGCGCGCGAGCATGGCCATACCGCAACGAAGCAGCCGCCGTATCAATCGCCACAAACTCTGTTTCAGGAAATGCGAGCGCAAGTGGAACGACGTTGTGGCCAACCGTGCAACCGATATCCAGCACGCGACGAGGCTTCCAATTAGGATAGTTCTTGCGCAGCCATTCGACAACGGCCTGCCCGCCTCCATCCGACAGCCCGCCCAGAGCGCCTGCCGTCGTAGCAAAAATGCCGCAGTCGTAGTTGGCGCCCGCCGACACATCTCCCGGACGCTCCTCGCCATGATAGCAGCCAGGCATACAGTGAATGTCCACCGCCGACTGATACCGGGGCACTTCGACCGAAGGATCAAGCCGCAAGGTCGCCTTGCCCTCATTCAAGGCATTCGCGCGGGCATCCAGTTCATCAAGTTGGCGCAGCACCACCGAACGTCCGTTCTGCTGCCGCATTTCCATCGTGTTGCGCTTGGACGCGGACCAAAGCTGATGGAACGGATCCCTGTTCATGGCGTGCCGGATTTCGAACCGGTCCTTCGGATCGCGCCCCTTTTCCTTTCGGAATGCGGGCAAAACGCGCCGCTCGTACGCCAACTTATTGCCCGGACCAAGCGATGACGAAAGGAACTTATTCATGTGCGTTATGAAATCAAAACGCGCAGCCTCATCAAGAGTGCTATCCGGAAACATTTCATGCTTGCTGACAGCGCGATATGGCGGAACATTTGGTACGACTGAATTACTCATACGATCCCTTCCTTGATCATATTATTTATGGATTCTTCCTGTATCCGCTGAAAGAACTGCCTATCCGGAATTATTACTTCATTGTTCTGGATCAAACTGTCGGCCCGATGCGGCGATTTGGCAGCATAGACGGCGGAAAAAAGCTCCAGCCGCTGGCGCGCCAGAAAATTGGTCATCGCAGGCTTTCGCCGCGCCGCGCGCAGAGCGCCAAGATCGATTTCTGCAAAGGCGGTAAAGGTTTCGCGCGCGTTTGATTCCGCCAGCACCCGCCCCTTGTAATCCACCACCATGCTGTTGCCGTCGCCTGACGCGACCGGCAAACTCGACAGCTCGATGCCAGCCGTGTTGGCGGACACGACATAGGCCATGTTTTCCTGGGCGCGAGCGCGCTTCGCAATGGCCTTGGGCGTTTCGATGGGCGAACCAATTTCGGAGGAACTGTGCACGAAAATTTCCGCACCGCGCAGC